>CAMYIJ010000106.1:0-6461 GCA_947258375.1 uncultured Acidimicrobiaceae bacterium | reverse complement strand
TCAGCCAGGCGCGCCACCAACCGTTCGGTCAAGGTCTCGCGACCAAAGAACCGGGCCGAATCTGCCTCCGAGAACGCCTCCAAACCCCGATACGGATTGACAGCCGCCATTGCCGGCGGCGCCTCAACAGACTGGTCAAGGATCTGCTGCTCCAACCGGACCAACTCGGGCGACGGCTCAATCCCGATATCGGCAGCCAACACCTGCCGCAGCTGGGAAGCGACCCGCAGCGCCTCCGCCTGCCGACCTGACTGCTGGAGAGCCACCATCAGCAAACGAGACAGACCTTCACGCAACGGATGGTCCTCAATCAACGCTTCGAGCTCTCCGACCACATCGCCGGGGTTACCCGTCGTCAGCTCACCCTCGATGCGGTACTCGAGAGCCCGCATTCGTAACTCCTCGAGCCGCGTCGCGTCCGCCCGCAGCACGTCGATCTCGTCCGCCAGATCGCCGTACGGTGCGCCCCGCCACAACTCGAGCGCGCTACGCAGCTGACGCACCCCGCCGTCGATATCGGTGGCGATCAGCCCCCGGGCCTCATCTATCCGGGCGGCGAAATCCAGTGAATCGACCGCATCTGGCGGAGCCCGCAATACATAGCCGCGCCCCTCACCATCAATCGTGATCCGCGGATCCGGGGCCAAAGCCTTACGCAGATTCGAAACCATCGATTGCAGCGAATTGCGAGCCGCAGCCGGTGGATCCTCGCCCCACACCTCATCAATCAGCCGATCCGCCGAAACCGACTCGTTGGCGAACGCCACCAGAACCGCAAGAACCGCGCGCTGCCGCGGCCCCCCAAGCGCTACCTGCGTCTCCCCGTTCCTAGCCCCAACCGGGCCAAGAACCTGCAGTTTCATGAGAGAACCGTACACCAGGGGATCTCCCTAACGCGGCGTTCAGATCTGTGACCAGGCGTTTTGTGATGCCACACGCGTTTCACATGCCACCCACACGCGGTCCGCACCGGCCTCCCAAGCCGGTGGACAGATGTTGCGGTCATGAACCACGCCAGCCGCATCATCAGCACGATCATCTTCATCGCGACCGTCGTCTTCTCGGGACAATCGGGTGTCAGGGGCTTGGCTCCGCAGATGGAAGCCATTGCCACCCCGACAGCCGTCACCGGTGCCAATCCCGAGCAATTGGCCTCGGTCGAGAAGGCCCTCGACCGCTTCGAGGCAGCCGGTCTGAGGCTCCCCGCGATTTCGGTGAGCTTCCACGAGTCCGCCGATGACTGCCACGGATACCTCGGCCACTACGCCACAGCGGGCTCCCAGCTCAACATGTGCAACTGGGGCCAGTCACACATCACCCCGATCAACACTCTGCTCCACGAACTGGCCCATGCCTGGAGCTTCGAGTTCCTGGGCGAAGACGCCCGAGCCGCATTCGTTGCTCATCGTGGGCTCGACAACTGGGATGACCGCAGCGTCAACTGGTGGCTCAGGGGCCAAGAGCAGGTCGCCGAGATCATTGCCTGGGGACTCATGGACGAGCCGTTCCGCAGCGCCTACGTCAACAGCGAGCAGTGCAACGATCTGGCGATCGCATTCGAGCTGCTCACTGGGCTTCCCCCGCTTCACTCGAATACCGATCATTGCGAGTGACCGCCGGACTGAACGCCGCGCAAACGATCGCCCGATGTACGACTGTTGCCCGCCTAATCCTCTTGCATCGCGGCCAGGGCCTGATCCAGTCGTGCCACCCCTTCGGGGTTCGCCGGCAGCGGCCCGCGCGAGACCATGGCGGGGATGATCATCTCATCCACCAGCTCGCGCGGAACGAAGAACTGGTCCTCGGGTAGATCGCTTGTGAAGACAACCACAGCATCCTTGTCGGGCAAGACCACGATGTACTGGCCGGCGTAGCCCAGGGCCATGAAATACCCGTCATCATCGACCCACCACTGGTAGCCGTAGCCATCTGAGAGCGTGCCGGCCGCAGTTTGCGCCGCGGTAGCCGCGGAGACCCAGTCGGATGACACGATCTGCGTGCCATTCCACTCACCCTGTCGCAACATCAGATATCCGATCTTCGCCATATCGTGTGGTGTCAGGCTCAGGTGGGCCCATCCGATGTCTACACCCTCGGGCGATTGGGCCCATTCGTACTCTCTGATTCCCAGCGGACCGAAGAGGTGCTGATCCGCATATTCCGCGGCCGTCACCCCGGTGGCGCGCTGGAGGGCGGCGCTGAGCAGATAGGAGGCGGTGTTGCTGTAGTCGAAGCGAGTTCCCGGTTCTGCCGCCATCGGGAAGCTCAGGGCGCTGGCCGTCCAGTTGTCGCTCTCCCGAATCGAGTCCAAGCCGCGCCATCGATACAGGTACGAATCCTGGGAGTCCATTCCGGTGGACATGGTCAAGGCGTTCTCCAGGGTGAGCGCTTCCTTGCGGGCATCGACGTTCTCGACGGCGACATCCACGAAGAGATCGAGCAACGGAACGTCGACCCCTTCGATCACCCCATTGTCGATGGCGATGCCGATCAGGGTGGAAACCACGCTCTTCGTACACGAGTACGTCATGTGGAGAGAATTCGAGGCGTAGGGCGCCGCGTAGGCGTCGGCAACAATGGCGCCGTTGCGGACGATCGTCACGCTGTCGATGGCGTACCCCGACTCGACGATGCGCTCGAAAAGCGCGGCAAGCTGCTCTGAGTCGATCCCCCGGTCCTCCGGCGTGGAACGCGGCCACCCCGCGGTTGGCCACGCATAGGTGCTGGTTCCAGTAGTGCCGGAAGAACTGCATGCGGCCAGAGTCAGGACGAGAGCCAGACTTACCGCTCGCCGATGAGTCCGTCGCCGCCTCATCCCTGCCCCGCTCGTCGGGTTGCCCCGCTTCGCTCGGGGGCTCCCTAAGGCTACTCCGGGGACGCGCAGGCCAGCAGGTTCATCGCCTTCATGCTCATGACGACTTCGCGGTCTTGATTCAATACCTCGATGTGGGTGCGCATGAATCCGCGATCCGGCTTCGAGGTCGAACGGCGAGCCTCGAGAATCGTCACCCGAAGCGACAGCACGTCGCCGGGCCGCACCGGTCGGGGCCAGCGCAGCTCATCGACACCGGGTGAACCAAGACTGGCGGTGACCGGCAGGAAGTGGTCGACCAGCAGCCGCATCCCCAGTGCGCCCGTGTGCCATCCGCTGGCAATCAGTCCACCGAAGTGCCACTCATCTGCAGCGTTTGGGTCGGTGTGGAACGGCTGCGGATCGAACCGGTTGCCGAAGCTGATCACGTCGGCCTCGTCGACCGGGATCGCCCCGAACTCGTAGACGGCACCAGCCTCATAGTCCTCGAAGGAACGGCGGGCCAGGGTGTCGATGGGAATTGTGTCGCTCATAGGCCGATGATCATACGGCGTGTGGCCACGCGAACAGGCGGGCACCCGCATGGTGCAAGTACGTGTTGCGGGTGCCCGCCCTATCGTTCCTTGTTGTTTTCGCTAGTGGGCGATCCTCTCCGCCCGCTCGACCAGTTCGATGAACTCGTCGGCATCGGATCCGAGCTGACGCAGTGGCAGCTCATTGGCTGCATCGGCGATCTCGTCGAGCGAGATACCCCGCATGTAGCGGCTGCCGCGCAGGACCTCGGCGTAGGCGGCAACCGTCGCCGCCAGCTGGAACTCGGGCTCGGTGCGCCCAAAGGACGTCGCCAGCGCTTCGGCGTAGACCTCACCCGAGATCTCGTCGACGCGTCCGGTGTCGGCGTCCTCCCAGCGCAGGCTCACCTCGGCGAAGGCCGGCGCGCGGCGCCCGTATGCCTCCTCGTCGAGTTCAACCTCATAGAGGGCGACGACGCTGTGTCCGGCCCCGATCTCGCCGGCGTCGACGGAGTCATTGCGGAAGTCGTCGTCTCGAATGTCCCGGTTCTCGAATCCCAGCAGCCGGTATTCGGCGACAACGTCGGGATCAAAGCGAACCTGGACCTTCACATCGCGGGCCACCGTCTCGAGTGTCGAGGTGAGCTGGTCACGGAAGAGCCGCTCCGCCTCGTCCCGGGTGTCGACGTAGGCGTAGAAGCCGTCTCCCTGGTCCGCCAACTGCTCGAGCAGGGCGTCGTTGTAATTGTGGATCCCAACTCCGATCGTGACGAGGTCGATCCCGCGACTGGTCTCGCCACTGATCCGGGCGAGGATGCCCTCGGGGCCGGTGCGGCCGACGTTGGCGACGCCGTCCGAGAGCAGGATGACCCGGTTCTGGCTCTCCCGGTCGTAGTTGTCATCGGCCAGGTCGTATCCAAGGATCAGGCCGGCCTCGGCGTTGGTGCTGCGCATCGGCCTGAGTTCGCGCAGGGCGCCGATGATCCGATCCTTGTCGCCGCCGTCCGTAGTGTCGAGCGCCACCCACGCCTCGTCGGTGTAGGCCACGATGGACACCCGGTCGGCACGATCGAGTTCGTCGACCAGCACCTCGAGGGCGTCTTTGACGATCTCGAGCTTGTTGTTCTCCTTCATCGACCCGGACACGTCGAGCAGAAACACCAGGTTGCTGCGCGGCTTCACATCCGCATCGATGTCATAGCCCTTGATGCCGATATGGATCAGCTTGTTGCCCTTCTTCCACGGACTCGGCGTCACGCTGACCGATGCATGGAACGGCCGCTCACGCGATGCCGGCAGCGGATAGGCGTAGTCGAAATAATTGACCAGCTCTTCCACCCGTACCGCATTCTTTTGCGGCAGGACGCCGCGGTTCAACTGGCGCCGCATGAACGAATAGGAGGCGGTGTCCACATCGACCGAGAATGTCGATACCGGCGCGTCGCCGACACGCTTGATTTCATTCTCGGCGATCTGCTGAAACTGGTCGCGGCCGACGTCCTTGTAGTACCGCCCCGACGCATCATCGGCCCGGCGTAATTTTCGTTGGCCCACCGACTTTTTAATGAATGCGCTCCGCTCCTGCAGTCGGTCGACCTTGGCGCCGCTTGCCGCACCTTGCGCGGAATGCCGCGGCGGCGATTGCAATATCGCCGCGACCGGCGGCGGGGCCGCTTTGGGTTTGTTTGACCGGGCGACCGGGGGTTGCACGGGGCGATCGGTTTCAGCCCTGAGTTCGTCTTTCGCAAATCTCTCCCGCATTTTTTTATCGACGGAAACCGGCGCTTGTTCGCTGGGTTGTGGAACCTGAGCGATATTCCGTTCCACTTCAGTTTGACTTTTTGCCTCGCCGCCAGCGCTTTTCTCCGACTGCCGTTGAATGCCGTCATGGAAAAACAGTCCTCTGTCCTTGGCGACATCGTATGTCACGACGGCGAGCACCACCGTCATCGCGGTCGCGGTCCCGCCGATCAAATGCCATTTCTTCATGGGTCGTCTCCCGGATCGATTGTTGGATCGACCTATGAGACGACCGAGCAGGCCAACTCCTTGGCGATTCTTTTCCTTGTTGCGCTGGGCATCGTCAAATGCGCCGAGCGCCAGGTTCATCGCCCGCTTTCGCGCATTCTCATCGGCTGCCGGAACGTCATCCGCCTCTAGAATTTCCTTCAATTGCCGTTCATCCATAACGGCACTCCTGTGCTTGAAAGGATTGCAGTTTTTTGCGGGCTTCGTGGATATACCAAGAGACGGTGCTTTCCTTGCACGCCATGACCGTCGCCGCCTCGCGATGGCTCATTCCCGCACTGAAGACAAGATAGAGCGCCTCTTTCTCTTTTTCGGGGAGACGGCGCACATAGGCCATGATCTGCCGAGCAAACACCTTGCCGTCGCCCGTCGGGGCTTCGGCGGGTTCGGTCACCGAATCGATGTTCGTGGTCTTGTTGCGCACGCGGCCCTTCACCCAATCCTTCGCCGTGTTGATCACCAACGGATAGAGCCAGGTCAGAAACGCCGATTCGAAACGAAAGCAGCGGTGCGGTAAAACCCGAGCTCAATCCACGGAGCGCTTCAGGCATCAAGATGTGCGCATTTTCACTGGCAACTACAATGTCACCGGCTAACATCAGTGCGCAACCAGTACCAACGGCCCAGCCATTAACCGCGGTTAGAACCGGTTTTGGATACTCGAGCATGTATTGAATCAAGTCAAGAAATTGCTCAGCATCATCATGCCAGCGAGTCATCGCGTCCGCTTCCAACGAAGTCTCTTTGATCTGGTGCAGGTCCGCGCCGGAACAAAATGTAGTGCCTGTGCCCGTAACAATCACTGCTTTGACCGATCTTTCCATCAGAAAGTCTTCGAAGGCCTCTTTTAACATGGCAACGATTTCGCGAGAAAGCGCATTTCGGCGGTCGGGGCGATTGATAATTATCGTTCCGCTGGGCACGTCTTTTCGAATCTGGACATTGTCGGAAATTGCGATCATCTAAACACTACCGTACTCAAAAAATGTACGAACGGATGGGAATGCACTTGATCTTAGCTGGATTCGTGAGAATTCAGATTTGATCGCTAACTTTGCCGGACCCGTGTATTCAAACGGCTCATCTTCAGCCCAATGCAAAAAAACATT
>CAMYIJ010000105.1 GCA_947258375.1 uncultured Acidimicrobiaceae bacterium | reverse complement strand
ACAGCCCGTCAAAGTGATTCTTGCAGACCGCAGGAGGTTTGCTCCTGCTCCGCCATGTTCCCCTAGCCAGTGCGCGCTGCCAAGCTGCGCCACAGCCCGGTGGGTTTCGCTCGAATCAGGATTCGAGCGAGTTCCAACGGAAGCGGCCCTGGCGGGCCGCGGTTCGCTCGTCGAATTCGACCGCACATGTCGCTCGAATTCGTACGAGGGGGCGACGGACTCCCCCCTCGTGCTCCCCCGCATTCTGGCACACCGAGCGCGTTCCTCCTGCTGCTGTGCTGGTCCGGCTAGCTTGGCCACATGAGATTCGGAGCATTTGTACCGCAGGGTTGGCGTAGCGAGTTGGCGGGGAAGCCGGTCGACGAGCACTGGGAATGGATGAGCGATTTCGCTCGATTGATCGAGTCGTCGGGATATGAGTCATTGTGGGTTTTTGATCACTTCCACACGATCCCCGAGCCCGTCCAGGAGGTGACGTACGAGGCCTGGTCGCTGATGGCATCGCTGGCGGCGGTCACCTCGACCGTCCGCCTGGGGCAGATGTGCACCTGCAACTCTTATCGGCCGCCGAGCATGCTCGCCAAGATCGCGGCGACGATCGATGTGATCAGCAACGGTCGGGTCGAGATGGGCATCGGGGCCGGCTGGTACGAACACGAGTACCACGGCTACGGCTACGAGTTCCCCAAGCCCTCGGTTCGCATCGGCATGTTGCGCGAGGGCGTCGAGATCATGAAGGCCATGTGGACGGAGGAAGAGGTCACCTACGAAGGGAAGTACTACAACCTGGCCGGAGCTATCTCTTCGCCCAATCCGGTGCAGGACCCCCACATCCCGTTCTGGATCGCCGGAGGGGGAGAGCAACTCACGCTCAACGTCGTCGCTCGGCACGCCCAGTACTCCAACTTCGGAGCCAACCTCGAGGAGTTCGTCCACAAGTCTGAGGTTCTTGCCGGCCATTGCCGTGATGTCGGCCGGGACTTCGATGACATCGTGCGTTCCTCCAACTTCACCGTGCTGTGTGCAGCCACCGAGGCGGAGGTCGCCGAGAAGGTCGCCTGGCTCGAGTCGCACTACTCGCAGTTCCTCGAAGGTGACAAGCTCGCCCGGTTCGTGGACATGTGGACGCGTGCGGCGGGCACCCCCGAGCAGTTGATCGACATGCTGAAGCCGTGGGTGGATGCGGGTCTGGATTACACGATCGTGTTCTTCGCCGACAGCGGCCATACCACGGAGGGAATGGAACTCTTCGCCGGGGAAGTGGTGCCGGCGTTCTCGTAGCCGGTGCCCGCGATCTGTGCCGTCTGCAGCTGAACTATCCTCTGAGCCGCATTCGCGGATGTAGCTCAATGGCAGAGCCCCAGCCTTCCAAGCTGGTTATGCGGGTTCGATCCCCGTCATCCGCTCCGGTCCCGGTTGGACCAAGCTGCCCCCGTAGCTCAGTGGACAGAGCAGGAGCCTTCTAAGCTCTTGGCCGAGGGTTCGAATCCTTCCGGGGGCGCAGCTCCCTCGAGCTCACGTTTGGGAGGAGTCATGGTGGCCGTAGCTCAGCTCGGTTAGAGCGCCTGGTTGTGGTCCAGGAGGTCGCGGGTTCAAATCCCGTCGGCCACCCCATGTGAAGTACGGCCGGCTCGCCAGCAGAATGGCGAGCCGGCCCAGTCGTGCAACGTGCCGGGCAATGTCCCGGGGCGGCACCCGGAGCGAGGATCCTGATGCAAACCCAGTTGACCGAGGCGGGACAGTTCGAGCGAATGCTCACCCTCACCCTCGCAGAGGACGAGCTAGAGAGCGCCAAGGAGACGGCGGCTCGCAAGCTGTCCCAGGACATGAAGATCAAAGGCTTCCGCCCCGGTAAGGCCCCTCGCGCCGTTGTCGAGCGGATGGTCGGCGGTCCGGCGCTGCGCTCCGAGGCGATCGACGTTGCGCTGCCAGGTGCGGTCGGCGACGCCCTGGCTGAAACCGAGCTCGTTCCGGTGACGACCCCGCGCGTCGAGGACATGCGGGATCTCGATGACGGCGGTGTCGAGATCGATGTGCGCATCACACTGTGGCCCACCGTCGACGACGTGCCCGACTTCGTGGGCCGCAAGATCCAAGTCGAGTTGCCGGTCATCGAGGACGACGAGGTCGACGATCAGATCGAACGCCTCCGGAACCAGTTCGCCGAACTCGAGGATGTCTCTCGCGCGGCCGATGAGGGTGACTTCGTGATGATCAATATCACCGCGCTGGATGGGACGATGCCGATCGCCGATGCCTCGGCAGATGACCTTCTCTACGAGGTCGGGTCACAGTCATTCCTTGGTGGCCTCGACGAGCTTGTTGCCGGTGCCAGCGCCGGTGACATTCGCAAAGGGCCGGGCACGTTGCCCCCCGGCTTCACCGACCACGAGGGCGAGGTCACTCTGAGCGTCCTCGTGAAGGGAGTGAAGGGCAAGAAGCTCCCCGAAGTCACCGACGAGTGGGTATCCGATGTCACGGAGTTCGAGACGATCGAGGAGCTGCGAACTCAGCTGGAGGACAGTCTGTACGGGATGAAGCTCTCGTCGACCGGCCAGGACTTCCGCAACTCGGTGGTCGAACAGGGTATCGACGAGCTTGATGTCGAATTGCCTGAGACGCTGATCGACGCCGAGATGGAGGCATCCTTTCACAACCTGTCGCACCGGCTCGAGTCGCAGGGAATCGACCTCGGGACATACCTGCAGATCACGGGCCAGGACCAGGAGAGCTTCATTGCTGAGCTTAAGGAGCGGGCGGTGCAGACGATCAAGACGCGCGTCCTCCTGGAGGCTGTCGCCGCCCGTGATGAGATGTCGGTTGAAGACGATGAACTCGATGAGGTGATAGTCAATCTGGCTGCGTCCAGTGAGCAGAGTGAAGAGGACGTCCGGAAGGCTCTCGTGGAGAGTGGTCAAGTAGTGGCCCTGGCGGGTGATATCCTTCGGCAGAAGGCGCTGAACCACATCCTGGAACAAGCCAGCCCCGTCGACGCTCAGGGAGAGCCGGTGGACTTGGAACCACCGGGCCTTGATGACGACGAGGATGAGCCGACAGAGGAGGAGTTGGACGGCGCCGCTGCCGGCTCAGAGCTGTCGGTTGACGACGCAGAGACGAGCACTGCAGAAAATGAAGAGTCCGCCGATGAATAGATACGGGTCCGAGCTACCCGGACAGTGCCAGGAGAACCAATGAGCTATCTCGTTCCCACCGTTGTTGAGCAAACCCCGCGGGGAGAGCGCGCCTTCGACATCTACAGCCGCCTGCTCAAGGAACGCATCGTGTTCCTGGGCACCCCGATCGACGATGGCGTCGCCAACGTCATCATGGCCCAGCTGCTGCACCTCGAGGGAGAAGACCCCGACAAGGACATCTCGATGTACATCAACTCGCCTGGTGGCTCCACCTACGCGTTGATGGCCATCTACGACACCATGCAGTTCGTCAAGCCCGACGTTGCCACCTACTGCATGGGCCTCGCCGCGTCGGCGGCGGCTGTGTTGCTAGCAGGCGGCGCCAAGGGCAAGCGTTACGCCCTGGGTCACTCGCGGATCATGCTTCACCAGCCGCATGTCTCCGGCGTGGGCGGTCAGGCGACCGACATCGAGATTCATGCCAGGGAGATCCTCAAGACTCGCGAAGAGATTAACGTGATCCTTCAGGGCCACACCGGCCAGGATCTGGCGCGAGTCCAGGATGACACCGAACGTGACTACTGGCTCAGCGCAGAAGAGGCCAAGGAGTACGGTGTCATCGACGAAGTGCTGGCAAGTAGGGCTTTGGAAGTCGTCGCGAACTAGGGAGAACTGGGTTTGGCGAAATACGAGGGTTCCGAGCTGCTGAAGTGCAGCTTCTGCGGGAAGTCACAGAAGCAGGTCAAAAAGCTGATCGCCGGCCCCGGCGTCTACATCTGCGATGAGTGCATCGACCTGTGCAACGAGATCATCGAAGAGGAGCTCAGCGGCACCGAGGAAGTGGGCTTCGAGGAGCTTCCCAAGCCCCACGAGATCTACGAGTTCCTCGACGGCTACGTAGTCGGCCAAGAGCGTGCCAAGAAGGTCTTGTCGGTGGCGGTCTACAACCACTACAAGCGAGTGCGGGTCGGCCTCCGCTCCAAGGACGACGACGTCGAATTGCAGAAGTCGAACATCCTTATGGTCGGCCCCACCGGTTCCGGCAAGACCTTGATGGCCCAAACGCTGGCGCGGCTGCTCAACGTTCCGTTCGCCATTGCCGACGCCACCGCTCTCACGGAGGCCGGCTATGTCGGGGAGGACGTCGAGAACATCCTTCTCAAGCTGATCCAGGCCGCCGATTTCGATATCAAGCGAGCCGAGACCGGAATCATCTACATCGACGAGATCGACAAGATCGCTCGCAAGGCGGAAAACCCCTCGATCACCCGTGACGTTTCCGGCGAAGGAGTTCAGCAGGCCCTGCTCAAGATCCTCGAGGGCACAATCGCTTCCGTTCCACCGCAGGGAGGACGCAAGCACCCCCACCAGGAGTTCCTCCAGATCGACACCGCCAACATGCTGTTCATCTGCGGCGGCGCGTTTGCCGGCCTCGAGGAAGTGATCAGCAACCGTATCGGTAAGAAGACCGTCGGCTTCGGCGCCGACGTGCGGTCTCTCGACGATCGTTCGGGGGAGATGCTCTCCGAGGTACTCCCCGAGGATCTGATGGGCTTCGGCCTCATTCCGGAGTTCATCGGGCGGCTCCCCGTCGTGACCACCGTCGACGATCTCGATCTCGACGATCTTGTCAAGGTCTTGACCGAGCCCAAGAACGCTCTGTCNCGTGGAGCTCGTGCTCACCGACGGCGCGTTGCAAGCGATCGCCGAGCAAGCCGTGATGCGTTCCACCGGCGCTCGTGGCCTGCGAGCCATCATGGAAGAGGTCCTCCTCGAGACAATGTACGAGCTGCCGGCTCGCGCTGATGTCGCACAAGTGCTCATCGACGAGGAGGTAGTCCGCGAACGGGTCAATCCGACCCTCGTCCCGATCCAGGACATCGGCAAGGACGAGTTGCCGGAGGACCTCTCCGCGTAGGGCCACCAACAAGGAGGGGGATGCGAGTCGCGCGAGTTCTCGCTCTGGTGCTGGTTGCCGTCGTCGTCCTGTCTGCAGCTTGCGATTCTGCGGTTGACGATTCGTCGGCCCCAAGCGCGACCTCTTCAACGACCTCGACCACGGATCCACCGATCGCAGACGGGCTCATCCAGAGTGCCAGGTTCGCAGAGTTCTATTTCGGGGCAGCCACCGGCGGAGAGCCGACGCCGGCATGCCCGCAGCCAACTGCAACGGTGACTCCCTTCACTACCGCGGGGGAACTCGCCCTCGTTCGTGAGTGGGTTGAATTACCGCGCGGTGAATTGGAGGTGGCGATGCAGGACGCCGGGGAAGATCCCGGTGATCAGCGCCTAATGGTCACCGACCCGGAGGTCGTTGACGGTATCGAAGATCTCGCGACGTGTTTCTGTGGCCGGGCCGCTCGGCGGGCTCCGATCAGTGGCAATTCGATCCGGCGTTCCCGACTCTCCTCGAGGATCAAAGCGGAAGAAGGGCGCTTGTCGCCCTTGGAGGCGCAGGTCGGGCCGGAGTTGGGTACATCGAGAAGGTGGTTGTGGAACATCCAGACGGAGGCATAGCCGTAATCGACTTCTGCCGTTCACTGCGGCTGGCGACGCTGATTGAGCGCTACACCGCCACCCTCGCCTCTTCTCCGACGGCCTACGAGACGATGCGGGACATTGCGGCTTATAAGGAGGCGCGGGACGCCTTCTCCCGTTGGGCTAGCTAGTTCCAGGCGACCACTAGCTTGCTGTGATGCGAAGGGCACGCTTCCCTCTTCTGGTTGCGATGGGACTGCTGGTTGCGGCGTGCAACGCGGAGCCGGTGGCCGGGGGTGATGTCACTGATCCACCGCTGAGCTCGACAATGCCCGCTGCTGCTGCAGCCCCTACCACCTCACTACCGGTGGCCGAGCCTGTCGCCCCCGCGACGTTGAGCCCATCCCCAACCACAACGACGACAACCACCGTTCCACCGCCTTCCACAACAATCAACCCCTTCGGTCGGCCTGATTGGCTCGGGACCCGTGTGCTGCCGCTGCGGGCGGACGACCACGGTGAGGCGCAGCCGACGCCGCCCGAGCTCGAGAACCGGCGGTTGGAGACGCTCGACTTGTTGCCTCGCCCGGAAGGTGACCAGTTCGAATGGACGATGGGGCCGATTCCGGAGGACGTCGTCGCGCGCTCCACCTGGCGCGAGGAGTGTCCCGTCACTCTCGACGAGCTGGTCTACGTCACAATGTCACACTGGGGCTTCGACGACGCCTTCCACACCGGGGAGATGATCGTCAACGCAGTGTGGGCTGATGAGATTGTTGACGTGTTTCGGAAGCTCCATGAGGCGCGATACCCAATCGAGCAGATGCGGGTGATCCGCCAAGAGGAAGTTGATGCGCTGCCGACGGGCGATTGGAACGATACGACATCGTTCGTCTGCCGGCCGGCAGTGGGTTCCGGCAACTGGTCTCGTCATGCCCACGGGCTCGCCATCGACATCAACCCGTTCCACAACCCGTACTTCAAGGGTGACCTCGTGCTGCCCGAGCTCGCCTCGTTCTATGAGGACCGCGACCCGATGCATGCCGGGGTGATCACCCCCGGCGATGCCGTTGTGACCGCCTTTGCCGATATCGGCTGGCCGTGGGGCGGCAACTGGCGCAGCGCGAAGGACTATATGCACTTCTCCGACAACGGCCACTGAACCGGTGACCGCGGCCGTGGCTTCATTCCGTTCGTTGTGCTTAATCCGGCGCTATAGCCCGCCTTTAAGCACAACGAACGCTATTCGGCGTCCGCTTCGCCCTCGGCCTCCGCAAGCGCCGCGGCGATCGCCCGGCGCGTATCGGGATCGGACAGGGCGCCTTTGATGGTGCTGACGACCGACTCGCGGAGAGTCGCCGTATCAACCGTCCCGTTTCCATCGGTCCCGGCGAGATTGGTCAGCAGTCCGTCGAGGCCAAAGCTCTTGAGTACCGTCATCGCCGTTCCAACCGCGGTCGGTACCGAGGTGCTGAACCGTTCCAGCGTGCCGCCACCGTCGCCACCACCCGAGTCGATCATCATGATGCTGTCGATTTCCGCGAACGGCGCCGCGGCCGCCCCCACCACCGAGCTCAGGGCGGGGATGAGCTGCTGGAGGAGCTGGACCCGTTCGGCGCGCTCGTCCATGACCAGCATTGCCTCAGCCAACTCACGCTGACCTGCTGCTTGGGCACTCAGGAGGGCGCCGGTGCCGTCGGCCTCGGCCATCCTCTTCGCCTTGTCACCGGCAGCCTCAGCCTCGAGTTCTGCCAGTGTCGCCGCGGCCAGCGCCGTTTGCGCCTCGGCGTCACCCTGGCCTTCGAGTACCGCGGCGGCTTTGTCTGCCGCCGCCTTGGCGCGTACGGCCTCCGCCTGAGCCTCTGCTGCCTTGACGGTGGTGATCTTCGCCGCTTCCGCGTCTTCGGCAGCCTTCAAACGGGCCGCCCGCGCCTCGGCGACAACGTCGACCTCGAGGGCCTTGGTACGCGTCTCGAGGCGCGCCGCCTCCAGGGCGAGCTTGGCATGCATCTCCCGCTGCTCCACAGCAACCTGGGCCTCCACCACGGCCTGCTGGGCCTCGGCATCTGCAAGGGGGCCCGCCTGCTGAGTGCGGGCGCGCTCCGACTCGGTCTCGGCCCGGGCGATGGCGAGGCGGACGTCGCGGTCCCTTTCGGCTTCTGCGACCTTGGCCGCCGCTTCGGCTTCCGCCTGCTGGGCCTCCCGGTCGGCCTGTGCCTTGGCGATCCGGGCCCGCTTCTCGGCGGCGGCAACGTCTTCCTCGGCCTGAGCGACGGCATCGGCGACGCGCTTCTTGCCGAGCGCATCGAAAAGCCCAGCGTTGTCGCTGATCTGCTGGATCTGGAACGACATAACGCGCATACCGAACTGGAGGTATTCGGTATTGGCCGCCTCAGTCAGTTTCTCCTGGAGGGTCGCCCGGTCCTGGTTGAGCTGCTCGGGGGTCATGTTCGCCACAACGCCGCGGATCTGACCGATGAGGACTTCCCGAACTGCAGCATGAATCTGCTCCGGCGTGTAGTGAAGGAAATTGGTGGCGGCTGTGACCGCCGACTGCTCATCCATGCCGTAGCCAATCACTGCAACGCCGTCGATGGAGACCTGGACGTTGTCACCGGCAAATACGTCCGTGAGTTGAACCGCGACCGTCATCGGCTTGAGCGACATCCAGTCGACCTGATGCATGAGAGGAATGCGAACTCGCCGCCCGCCGCGGACGTAACTCACGTTGCGGCGGGTTTCACCGCTGCCGGACTTCCCACCGCCTGTGAACACCGCCAGCTCGTCCGGCGGCACCTTGACTATCAGCCTCGCAACCGAGTACACGGCGAGAAGTAGAGCGCCGACAATGGCGATAGCGGCAATCAGGACTGGGTTCACAGTGTCCTCCGGACTTTCGATCGTGTCGGTCTTAGGTGTCTTCTAGGAACGAGTATTCGTCCACTACTAAGTGGTCGGCTTTCGAGAGAAGCACCAGCACTTGCTTTCCGGCAGGCACTTCCTGATCGCTGTGGCGAGAGCGAGCATCGCGGCGCACGACCATGCCGCTGGGATCGGTGAACTGCACCGTGCCGACGCCATTCTCCGGTATCCGGACAACGACTTCCGCGATCAGCCCATGGTACGACTCGAGCGTCGGGAGATCGTGGCCCTCCTGACTCTTGAGCCAGGGAAAGAGGAATTTCACGGCAAGCACCAGCAGCGCCAGAGCGGTTGCGATTGAAGCTATCAACACGAGTCCGGCGCCGACTCCGCTCGAGGTCAGCGCCCAGCCGACGGACCCGAACCCTACGGCGGCGACCGAGAGGCCCTTGATGCTCAACCACTCGAGTATCCCCCCTCCGATCCCATGGCCGTGTGAGCCGTCGGCTTCGAGATCAGCGTCCAGGTCGGCGTCGACGTCCAGATCCAGATCGACATCCATGTCGACGTCCAGGTCGGTGTCGGTGTCCTGGTCCCCGAGGAAGGCCGATATCAGGAGGAGCACCATGCCGACGCCCCCAATGATGAGAAACGTACTCGCCGCCATCTCACGTCCTCCCTTCTGGCGTGCTCGGCCGACCCTGGCTGGTGGTCGAATACTAGTGGCGGTCGCCTGGGTGACTTTGCGGGGAGCCGCCGGCCGCCGTCTGCACGATCGAGTCAGCCGCCCACCATCAGCTCGAGCGGGTCTCTCTGGATCGTGTTGATGGTGATGGCTATGTGCGTGTGGCATGCCAGACAGGTCTTGCTCACCTCGGCGTCGTCGAGCTCCCCGAGATCATCTCGGATCCCGGCGTGGACGTCGTTCTTCAGCTGCTCAACAGCGCCGCCGTAGAGCGGCCCGTGGACGGCATGACAGGTATCGCAGTTGAGGGGGCTGCCTACGTGCGGCTCTCCCGGCGAGCTGTATCCGTGACAGTCGGCGCATCGTGCGGGTTGGGCGGCATGCCCGCTGCCGCCGTCGAACGAGGGTGGGTGGCAGACGACACAGATCGAGCGTGCCGCGTTCGAGTGAGGCCCGGCCTCCAGGTCGGCGGCGACGCCGGCGTGGCAGTTGGCACAGAACTGCGTGCCCTCGAGGTCTTGAATCCACTCGTGTGCTCCGGGAGCACTCGAACCGGAGAAGCTGGCATCCGGTTGGACGGCGCTGGCGACGGTCGTGCCTGCCACGATCCCGGCCAGGACAAGCGCGAAGGTCCACCACACGGGATGTCGACGCACCATTATCAAGCGCTTCATAGCACCTCCTGAGAAAGCGACCCAGGAGACCCGCCCGCCCGTAGGCAGGGCGCCCCCACACAGTGTCTCGCCCGATACTCGATCTGAATAGAGGAGAAGGCCCCTCCGTGATTTGGGTCTACCCCTTCACCTTCTTGCCGGCTTTCCACACATGGGTGACACGGTCCGGATTGCCCCAGGCGCTCCAGTCCTCGAGGGGGTTGAAGTCCAGAGCGATAACGTCGGCGTCGAAGTCCTCTCTGAGCCGGCCCGACAGGGGTGCCTGCGGTCCCAGCGTTTCGGGGCCATTCGCCGTGGCAGCTTCGAGAGCATCAATGGGTGCCATTCCGGCCTCGATCAGGTGCCGGATCTCCTGGCCGTTGCGGCCATACATGTCTCCGCTCATGAAGATGTCGGTGCCGGTGGCGATCTTCACTCCGGCGGCAACGGCAATCTTCATCGCCTGCTCGTGGTATTCGGCAACCATCTGGCCTTTGCGGTAGGCGTACGCCGGCAGGACCTCGGGCATTTGGAGGAGTTGGTCGACGACAAAACGTGTTGGCACCAGGATCGCCCCGGCTTCCACCATGGCCTCGGCCGCTTCCTCGTCGAGGTATGACCCATGCTCGATCGTCCTCACGCCGGCCTCGAGCGCCGCCATGATCCCCGGCTTTCCGTGGCAATGGGCCGCCACCACCCGCTCAGCCCGGGCGGTCTCCTCGACGATCGCCCGCAGCTCTTCTCCGGAGAATTGCTGGTGGATCGGGTGGTCGATCTCGCTCATCACGCCGCCGGATGCGCAGATCTTGATGACGTCGGCACCGCGGCGCAGGTTCATTCGAACCGCCTTGAGACACTCGGGCACGCCGTCACAGAGCGAGCCGATCCGGTTTCCGGCGCCGGCCACCCAGTCGAGGGGATAGCCGTGCACGTCGGCATGGCCTCCGGTGGTCGAGAGTACGGTTCCCGCCGAGTAGATGGACGGCCCGTCGATCCTGCCATCTGCGATCGCCCGCCGGATGTCGATACCCAGTCCGCCAAGCTCCCGCGCCGAAGTGACTCCGCCCAGCAGCGTGTGCTTGATGTCTATCGAAGCGCGGGCCGCTCTTGCCGGGATCGGGTCGATCATCTCGAGCGCCAGGTCCGGTATTGGCATTCCCGTGAAGTGGGCGTGGCACTCCCAGATGCCCGGCATCACGGTGGGGACTTCCACAACCTCGTCCGCTCCGGGCGCATTGGCCGCCGGCCCGGCGTAGACGATGCGTCCGCTGTCGAACGCGACCGATCCGTCGCGGACAGGGTCACCGCGTCCCGGGATCAGGACGTCGGCGTCGATTCGAACAGCAGTCATGAGAGCCCTCCCGAGCAGCCGATGTGGGCGCAGGATACGCCGCCCGCCGGAGGGGAGGCTAGGTAACTAGTTCCCCCGTCATTGCTGGCTTTGTGTCTGTCCCATTTGGGTTTCGTAGCCGATACTCATGGAGCAAGAGCGTTTTCTCTCCAACGCTCACATACCGCACTCATTGCGGATAAATACTCCGGTTCGGGCAAGCAGGGGGACTGGGGGTGGACATCCCGGGAGCACATGCTCCCGGGGTCCACAACTCCTCTTGAGAGGTTCAGGAAGGCGAACGGCGGGCGGGCACCCGTCAAGGTGGTGGGGACGGCAAGAGACCCGGGTTAAGCCCGGGTCTCGACGCGTTCAAGGGGCACTACAATCGCGCCACGCCGGGGATAACCCGCCGCCGAAGGGTCGCGAAATGACTGGTCACGATGAAGCCAACGTACGAGCCACAGGACATCGAATCGCGGTGGTACCCGCTCTGGGAATCGTCCGGAGCCTTCCGGCCTGAGGTCAACCCCGATGGTGAGCCTTACACCATCGTCATCCCCCCTCCCAACGTCACCGGCGTGCTCCACATGGGCCACGCCCTCGACGGGGCTATGCAAGACGCCATCATCCGCCGCAAGCGAATGCAGGGCTATCGCGCCCTGTGGCTGCCCGGGATGGACCACGCCGGCATAGCCACCCAGAACGTCGTCGAGCGAGAGCTCGCCAAGGAGGGCATGACCCGCCACGACCTCGGACGGGAAGCCTTCGTCGAGCAGGTGTGGCAGTGGAAAGCCTCCTCTGGCGGTCAGATAACCAAGCAGATGAGGGCGATGGGCTTCTCCTGCGACTGGACCCGCGAGCGGTTCACGCTCGATGAGGGGCTCTCGATCGCGGTTCGTGAGGTGTTCGTCACCCTCTACGAGGAGGGGCTGATCTATCGCGGCAATCGCATCATCAACTGGTGCCCGCGCTGCCACACGGCCATCTCCGACATCGAAGTCGAGCACCACGAGGAGCAAGGCACCCTTACCCACATTCGGTATCCGTTCTCCGATGGGGATGGCTACGTCGAGGTGGCCACGACCCGGCCTGAGACGATGCTCGGCGACACTGGGGTAGCCGTCCACCCCGACGACCCCCGCTATGCAGACGCCGTCGGGCGCACCGTGCGCCTGCCGCTGATGGACCGGGACATCCCGGTCGTTGCCGACGACGCGGTCGAGATGGACTTCGGCACCGGTGCCGTCAAGGTCACGCCCGCTCACGATCCGCTCGACTTCGAGATCGGGCGGCGCCACGGCCTCGAGCCGATCCAGGTGATTGACGGCGACGCCAAGATCACCGAGGCCGGCGGCCGCTTTGCCGGCATGGACCGTTTCGACGCCCGGGCGGCCGTCAGCATCGCACTCGGCGAGCTGGGCGTGCGCGGCGAGATCGAAGAGCACACCCACTCGGTAGGGCACTGCTCGCGCTGCAAGAGCGTGGTCGAGCCGATGCTGTCTCTCCAGTGGTTCGTCAAGGTGCAGCCGCTGGTGGTCCCGGCCATCGCCGCGGTCAAGTCCGGTGATAATCAGTTTGTCCCGAAACGCTGGGAAAACAGCTACTTCAACTGGATGGAGAATCTGCGCGACTGGACGATCAGCCGCCAGCTGTGGTGGGGTCACCGCATCCCGGCCTGGTATTGCGACGACTGCGACAAGGTCTTCGTGTCACGAATCGACGTCACCGAGTGCCCCGATTGCCACGGGCCGGTGCGCGCCGACGAAGACGTGCTCGACACCTGGTTCTCGTCGGCTCTGTGGCCCTTCTCCACCCTGGGCTGGCCCGACCAGACAGATGATCTAGCCACCTACTACCCGACTCAGGTGCTGGTGACCGGCTACGACATCATCTACTTCTGGGTGGCCCGCATGATGAAGATGGGGCTGCATTTCACGGATCAGGTGCCTTTCGCGCACACGCTCATCCACGGATTGGTCAGAGCCGAAGACGGGCGCAAGATGTCGAAGAGCCTGAACAACTCCGTCGATCCGCTCGAGTTGGCCGACGAATACGGGGCCGATCCGCTGCGGCTCGCCCTCTTGCAGGCCGCCGCCCAGGGCCAGGACATCCCGTTCACAGAAGAGTGGGTCGACGCCGCCCGCCGATTCGGCAACAAGCTGTGGAACGCGCTCCGATTCGCCGTCGAGCATGTCGGGATTGCCGACGTGCCGGCTGCGGGCGGTTACCCGGACGATCCCCGACCGGAGGAGCAATGGGTGCTGTCACGGTTGGCAACGGTCGTCACCGAGTACGACGCACTCCTCGACGAGTACAAGTTCTCCGACGCGGTCGCTCTCATTTACAACTTCGCCTGGTCGGAGGTGTTCGATTGGTACCTCGAGATGGCAAAGACACCGCTGCGGGATGATGCCCGCGCCGCGTTGACAAAACAGACGCTGGGAGTTGTGCTGCGCGACCTGCTGAAGCTGATCCACCCGCTGATGCCGTTCGTCACCGAAGAGCTCTGGTCGGAACTCGTCGGAGACGGCATGCTCATCACGGCACCGTGGCCGCAGCCTCCCACCTACGAGATCCCCGAGGGAGTCGAATCGCTGCAGGCACTCGTCGTCGACGTGCGCCGTTTCCGTGCCGAACACAACATGGGCGCCAAGAGGATCGACCTACTGATCGACGATCCCGACGGCGTCGCCGCCCCCTGGTGGCTGGAGCAACTCGGCAGCCTCGGCAGGGTCGACCCCAGTCTCGGTGCCCCCGATTCGCCGGCGGGGCACGGCCGCCTCGCCGCAGGCACTGTGCAGGCCTTTGTTCCGCTGGCCGGCCTGATTGATCCTGAGGCCGAGTGCCCCCGGCTGCACAAGGCGATCGCCGAGACGGAGGGCCTGCTCAAAGCGACGGAAGGCAAGCTGGCGAACAGCAACTTCGTCGACCGGGCCCCCGCCGAGGTCGTCGCCAAGGAGCGCGCCAAGGCCGCCGAATTCACTGCGACCCTGGAGAGGCTGCGCGGCCAACTCGAACAGCTCGGCTGCTGAGCTATGGCGATCACTCCCCGCCTCATCGAGTCGTACGACGAGGCCGTCGCGTTCCTCGATGCCCGCATCGGCCATGGCGTGAAGCCGGGCCTGGAGCGTATGCACGGTGTCCTCGAAGTTATGACCAACCCGGAGGAGTCCTATCCGACGATCCATGTGGCGGGCACCAACGGCAAGACCACGACGGTTCGGATCCTCGACAGCATCCTCAGTACCGTCGCAATGCGAACCGGCACCTTCGTGTCGCCGCACCTTCACGCCATCGAGCAGCGTTACACGGTGGGCGCCGCGGCGTTCGACGAGGGTGACTTCACTCGGGCCGTTGCCGACGTCGTGCCCTTCATCGAGCACTACGAGTCAACCACCGAGGAATCGCTGACCTACTTCGAGACGACGGTCGTCGTGGCGCTGCAGGCCTTCGCCGCGGCAGGTGTCGATGTTGCGATGATCGAGGTCGGCCTCGGCGGGCGCCTCGATGCGACGAACGTGGTCAATGCCGCGGTGTCGGTAATCACGGGTATCGCCATGGACCACATGGAGTATCTGGGCGACACGATTCCGTTGATCGCGGCGGAGAAGGCGGCGATCCTCAAGGAGGGTGGTGTCCTCATCAGCGGCCCGCTGCCGCCGGCTGCAGAGGGCCCGATCACGGCCCAGGTCGCCGCCACCGGTTCGACGTGGCTGAGATCGGGAGCCGATTTTCGGGTCGCCGAAGTCGAGCGGGCGGTCGGTGGATGGCTGTGCTCGGTGGACGGCGTATATGCGACCTATGAGGACATCTACCTGCCGGTGCACGGGCGCCATCAGGTCGATCATCTGGCAACAGCGGTGGCCACCGCCGAGATGTTTCTCAACGGACCGCTCGACGAGACGGCTCTGGTGGCTGCGATCAACGAGTTCACCTCGCCCGGCCGCCTCGAGGTTGTGCAGCGTCAGCCGCTGGTGCTCGTTGATGGCGCCCACAATGAGCAGGGGCTCGAAGGCCTGGCGTCGGCTCTGCTCGAGGAGTTTCCCGAGACCAGCCGGACGCTCGTGGTGGGGTTCCGCGGCCAGCGCGATGTCGCCGCACTTCTGGAGCACCTCGAGGGGATCTTCTCATCGGTAATCGTCACCGCGGCGGCCGATCCAATGGCGATTCCGACTGCCGAAGTCGCGGCCACCGCACGGGATGTGCTGGGAGCTGAGGTCGAGGTGCAGGAGGTGACCCCGGTTTCTGCGGCAGTCGAGGCGGCGATCGAGTCGGTCGATGCGGACGACATGGTCGTCGTCACCGGCTCGCTCTATGTCGTCAGTGATGCCAGAGATCAGCTGCTGGGCGACTGAGGTCGGCTCCGCGGCAGGGTGGCTAGCATCCGGCGCTGCAACTCCCCGAGAACCGAGGCACAAGAGCGATGGCTGTCGAAAACACGTACGTAATGATCAAACCGGACGGCGTGGCCCGTGGGCTCGTCGGCGAGGTGATCGGCCGGCTGGAGCGCAAGGGCCTCACCCTCGAGAAGATGCGCATGCTCACGATCAGCGAAGAACTGGCCGGCCGCCACTACGCCGAGCACACCGAGAAGCCCTTCTTTGGCGACCTCGTTGAGTTCATCACGAGTGGCCCGGTGGTGGCGATGGAGTGGTCTGGCGAGGGCGCCGTCGCGGTGGCGCGCACCCTGATGGGTGTGACCAACCCCGCCGAAGCCTCCCCGGGAACGATCCGCGGTGACTACGGCCTCGAGATCACCTTCAACATCGTCCACGGCAGCGACTCACTCGCCAGCGCCGAACGGGAGCTCGGGATCTTCTTCGGGTAGAAGCCTGCTGGCGCCCGCCGGACGGGCTCGTGTTCGCTGGCGAGGGGCGGGGGGATCTGGTGTCGGCTGGCTCGCGGCGCGATTCGGTCGCCGTCCGCCGGGCGGGCTCGAATCTGCTGGCGAAGGGAGCGGCGGGTCAGGTTTGGTCGGGTGTCTGGGGTGGCAGCGGTTCGGGTTCTCGTCGCTCCCGCGGAGGGTCGGATCACCACTCGACAAGATACCTGTGAATAACCCGAGATTTCTTTCTATAGCAGCCGTTTTCGGCCGGTTCTTGTCACACCCCGTTGGCATTATGGGAACCATGTTGACCCCAACAGAAGATGTCCAACAGGTACTCGACGAATACGACTCAGTCGACACCATGGAACAAGAACTAATCCGCCTCGAAGGACTCGTATCGCGGGTGCGTTCCCGGCAACTCTCGATTATTGGAGCCGTTGATCATCTCCAAGTCCCCCATTGGGACGGAACCCGCTCCCTAAAAGAATGGATAGCAGGCCGCCTCGACCTCCAGCCCCGCAACGCCTCCGACCTCGCCGTCCTAGCCAAAGCCGAGTCGGGACCCATCCGGGACTCAATCAAAGCCGGGATAGTGTCGGTAGATAGGGCCGCAGCTACTACCCGGTTGGCCAACACCGGAGCCAGTGACGAGGTGTTGGAGCAGGCTGAGGGGATCGCGGTCAGCCAGATCGGGCGATTGGCGGCTCGGCACCGCCAGATGACACCCGTAGATGAGGCTGCGGTGTTCAAGATGCG
>CAMYIJ010000104.1:8880-20858 GCA_947258375.1 uncultured Acidimicrobiaceae bacterium | reverse complement strand
AGATCGATCGCATCGCCGAGGACATTGCGCCGGTGAGTGTCGATGGACCGGAATCAGGTGATCTGCTGGTAGTTGGCTGGGGTTCGACCTACGCCGCGATCCGGGCCGGTACCCGCAACGCCCGGCGAGAGGGCCACTCGGTGTCCCATGCGCACGTCAGGCATATCCACCCGTTCGCGCCGAATCTTGCCGCACTGTTTTCCAACTATGACAAGGTGCTTGTGCCGGAGCTCAACGCGGGCCAGCTGGCCATGATGCTCCGAGCCAAATACCTCGTCGACGTGATCAGTTATCCCAAAATCCAGGGCCTGCCGTTCAAGGCAACCGAGATCCGACAGAAAGTGATCGACACCATTGCCGGCGCGGCCGGTGACAGCGAGGCAAGCGAATGACGGACACCCGATACACGAGAGGCGACTTCCAGAGCGACCAGGAGGTCCGTTGGTGCCCCGGATGCGGTGATTACACGATTCTCGCCGCCGTGCAGAATTTCCTCGCATCGCTCGACGTCGACAAGGCCAATCATGTGTTCGTGTCCGGAATCGGCTGTGCTGCACGGTTCCCCTACTACGTGAACACATACGGCATGCACTCGATCCATGGACGGGCGCCGGCAATTGCCACAGGTGTGGCGACGGCCAACCCGGACCTGACGGTGTGGGTCGTGTCGGGCGACGGCGACGCCCTGTCGATCGGGGGCAACCACTTGATTCACGCCATGCGGCGCAATGTCAATATCAAGGTGCTGCTGTTCAACAACCAGATTTATGGCCTCACCAAGGGCCAGTACTCGCCCACTAGTGAGCTCGGCAAGCGCACCAAGACCAGCCCCATGGGCTCGATCGACCAGCCGTTCAACCCGATCAGCTTGGCGATCGCATCCGAGGCGACTTTCGCGGCGCGCACCATCGACATGGACCGCAACCACACCACTGAGATGCTCCATGCGGCGCAGGCTCACAACGGGGCTGCACTGATCGAGATCTATCAGAACTGCAACGTGTTCAACGACAAGGCTTTCGCCCAGTTGACCGGCCGCGAGGAGCGTGACGCCAACCGGATCACCCTCACGCCGGGCCAACCCATCACCTTCGGGGCCAACGGAGAGTTCTCCGTGGTCATCGACGAAGGGGGCGCCCGCGTGGTGGCGACCGCCGACGTTGCGCCGTCCGCCATTCACGTCCACGATCCGGCGAATCCCGACCCGAGTGCCGCATTCGCTCTCAGCCGACTGTCTCACGGCCCGTATGGACCAACACCCGTCGGCGTGTTCCGCGATGTGAATAGGCCGAGCTACGAGGCGATGGTCAAGCAGCAGTTGGTCGATGCCCAGGCCCAGAAGGGGCCGGGCGATCTGACTCAGCTCGTCCGCAGCATCGGTACCTGGACGGTTGACTAGCGAGAAGGTGCCCCGGCCCGGCAGTCCGGTTGGGAGCGGCCAGGGCGGAGCCGGTCCGACAATCGACATCGACTTTCGGAAATGGATCAGTCGACCGCACTGGCGTTTCGCCATGCACGTTCTGGCAGAGGACCAATGGGGCACCTGGCTGTGGACGCCACCGGGATCAACCGCCCGTCGTGGTCGGGAACCCGCAAAGACGTTCAACCACCTCAATGTCAAACTGGTCGCTCCCGGTGAATGGTGGACGGCAATCTGGAACGACTCGGGCAGATACGACCTCTACGTCGACATCATCACACCACCAGCATGGAATCGCCGTCGGGTGACCATGATCGATCTCGACCTCGACGTCGTGCGCCTCGCCGACGGGAAGGTCATCATCGCCGACGAGGACGAATTCGCGGCTCACCAGTCTGCGTACGTCTATCCGCCCGCCGTCATCGACAAGACCAGGCGCATCACCGACGACCTACAAACCCGCATCAGCGCCGGCGCCGAGCCTTTCGACGAAGTCGGCGCCACCCGCATGCAGCAAGCCGCAATGCTGGCAGCACGGACTGCCCAATAGCCCGAGCTCAGGAGCGGTTGTCCTGGTTTCTTGCGTACGTGGCCGCCATATATGGCGGCCACGTACGCAAGAACGAGAACTCAGCTCAGGTTCCCGAAACCGTCGCCTGCCTCTACCGTCCCCGCGATTCCGTCGGTGTCCTGATGCCAGACCGAACCCTTGGTGGTCTTCAGCCCGGTTCCCGAGCCGCAGATGAGAATCACTGCGCCGGCGTCAACGGCGCCGAGGTCCTCTCCCGGGATTCCGACGATCAGGTCAAACCGCGCGGTGCCATCGACATCAACGGCACGGAGATTGGCACCGAATCGGTCGCCTGCCTCGGCGGTCCCGATCAGTCCGTTGTGCCCCTGGGCGAAGAAGTTCCCGTTGCGCGCCACGAGACCGCTAGGACGGCCGTGGAGAACGTTGACTGCCCCGGTGTTCTTGATACCGTTGAGGTCCTCGCCGGGAACGCCGATGGCGAGGTCGCTGAACCCGTCGTCGTCAAAGTCACCCGCCGCCAGCGACGCTCCGAAGCGGTCGCCGCGCTGCAAACCCGACCCGACTCCGCGGCTCGCCTGGCTCCACACCTCGTTGCCGGCAGCAGAGACGCCGCCGCTGCTGCCGAACAAAACGTGAACCTTGCCGATCGAATTCTTGTCGCCCGAATCCTCCTTGGGGACACCGACGCCGACGTCGCTGTAGCCGTCTCCGTCGAAGTCACCTGCCGCTACGGCAGATCCGAATCGGTCGTTCTTCCCGGCCACCTCACCAACTCCTGCGCTGTCCTGGTGAAATCGCTGGTTGCCGGCAGAAGTGAGGCCGTTGCGTGAACCGTAGATGATGTGGATCTGGCCGGCACGTGCGGCCGTGCCGACCTGGTCTCCCGGGGCCCCGATGAGCAGATCGTGGTACCCGTCGCGGTTGAAGTCCCCGACTGCGAGCGATGTGCCGAAGCGGTCACCTGCGCCAGCCACGCCGAGGATGCCGGAACGGTTCTGATGCCAGATGTCGTCGCCGACCGTCGTCAGGCCCGTCTTGGTCCCGTATAGAACGGTGACGGAACCGGCCCCGGGCGCCCCGTCGATGGTGTCACCGGGAACGCCGATCGCCAATTCGTAGAATCCGTCGCTGTCGAAATCCCCGGAGGCAAGCGAGGTGCCGAAACGATCGCCGGCTCCCGCTGTGCCGATCACACCGGCGAGGTCGCGGTGCCACAGCTGCCCTCCGGATGAACCCAGGCCGTCGCGGGTACCCATGATCACGTTGACGAGCCCCCCATTGCTGACAGGACCGACATCGTCGTAGGGAGCCGCAATCGCCAGGTCCGCGTATCCGTCGTGATCGAAATCTCCTGACGTCATGCCGCCACCGAAGCGGTCGCCTGCCTCGGACAGGCCCTCGATCGCGGCCTGGTCCTGGTAGAACAGATCGTCATTGCTCGTGGTGGGGCCGTCTTTGGAGCCGTAGATCACGTTGACGGCGCCGGCATCGGAAATGGCGTCGATGTCTTCCTTCGGCGATGCCAGCGCCATGTCGTGGAACGAGTCGCCGTCGAAATCCCAGGGGTCGGCCGGCGACAGACGGCCACACGACCAACCGGGAGTCTGATACCAGTAGGAGACGTTCAGGGTCGAGTTGCCGCCGCGGCGCACTGTGACCCGGCCCGATTTGGCTATCTGCCACAGATCGGGACGTCCGTCACCGTCGAGGTCTCCCATGGCGAAGTGATCGCCGGAAGCCGCCACGGCCCCCGTCGTGGACGGTACGGCGGCGGCGTCGAACTTGTCCTTCGCCAGCAGAGTGCGCAGCCGTACCGTTCCCACGTCATCGATGACAACAACGTCATCGCGCCCGTCCACATCGCGGTCGCCTATGGAGATCTGCCAGAAACTCTTGGTGTTGAGAACGGAGGTCCCATCGACCAGCCGGGTGCCGAAACTGTTGGAGCCGCTCCACACCTCGACCCGAGTGTCCGCTCCCGGAGTGACCACGTAGAGGTCGAGCCGACCGTCGCGGTTGTAGTCGCCGGCCAGGTAGATCGCTCCCGAACGCGGCGGCGCCCCGGTAGTCGCAGTCTTCTTGCTCCGGTAGCCGCTTGTGTACGTGTAAGCCTCGATGCGGACCCTCGAGCCGCTCGTGTCGAGGGCCCACAGATCGGGCCGCGAGTCGCCGTCGTAGTCGGCGAGGATGTACTCATCAGCTCCCTTCGCCCCGTGGGCGGTATATGAGGTGACGCCGCACCTGCGGAAGTCCATGGAGGAACGGGCGAACGAGAGCTGGACACCGTCACCGTGGTCCCGCATCCGCACCAGGTCGGGGGCGCCGTCGCTGTTGCCATCTGCGACTACGAAGCCGCCGCCGCCGGCATTGGTAAAGCCGCTCCAACTCGACCACGCGGTGTCGGTGAACGCCGCCTTCGCAGTGTTCGGTGGGTACGGCTTGGGGAGGCTCCCGTATCCCGGGGTCGCCGCGGGCCCTTTCCACGCGAAGTGCATGGTGTCTTTGAGGTACATCCAATCGCCGCCCCAGCAGAACCCAGCGTCGCGGAATGCCTGGACGAACCAGTCGGGAAGATCGGTGATCATCTCGTTGTCTCTGCGGTAGGGATTGGTGTCCCAGTTGATGTCGATCGTTGTACCGAAGGCGTGGGTCGACATGCGATAGCTGCCACCGATGCGGCGCCACACCCAGCCGGAAGCCAGACGGACGTTGTAGTACTTGCCCTCGGCCTGGCGGGCCGCCAGGTTCTTCGTCACCTGCTGGAACGCCGGATAGGCCCTCTCATGGACGAGAACGGTCTTGCCCCCGCTCATCGGCACGGTCCAGCGCACCATCGAGGAGCTGACGTCGCCGTAGTCGCGGCCGAAGAAGTCGCCCCAGGGGCCTCGTACCTGATGGTTCGAGGGAAGGGATCGGCTGCCGGTCGAGTTGGTGGTGCTCGCCGGAGTCTTGGCTCCATTGGATTCGAAGCATCCGGCCGACTCGTTGAAGAACGTCGCCCCGGGTGCCGAGGAGGCGGAGTCCAACTCGTAGATCGGCTCGTCGGCCTCGTGAACGTGGGCGTCGAAGTCGCCCTCGACCGGCGCCTCGTCCTCAGCAATCGCGACAGCCGGAGACCACGCGAGAAGGACCACTGTCATCACTGCAGTCAGCCGGCAAGATGTACGTCTAATCCTCATGAGCACCCAATTGCTCAATCGGTCCAATCATGCCGCAACTGTAGGGGACGTATCGCCGGGAGAGCGGATTCTGAGTCCTCCTAAACAACAGGCGGCCGTCCTAACTTCGTCATCAGCCAAACGGTACGCCAGGACATCGCGGCGCGCATTCCGGCCGGCTCCCTCCAACCGGCTTTGAAGCCACTCCACACCTGACGGCGCGCCGCCGATGAACCGGCCTGGAGGAGTGAGCGCCCCGTCCAGATCACGATGTGGGGAATGGCCACCGGCCATGGCAGGCGACGACGCGCCAGCCACACCCGATTGCGGGCCGATCGGAAGTGATACTCGGGATGAACGCTGGGCGGCGCCGCCGGGTGGAGTACCCGCAGGTCGCCTCGATACTGAATCCTGAACCCGGCGTCGAGGGCCCGCCACGCCAGATCCGACTCCTCGTGGGAGTAGAAGAACCGTTTCGGGTAGGGCCCACACATCTCGAACACGCGGCGCCGGATCGCACAGCCCCCGCCGAGGAACGTTGTCACTTCGGAGTCCCGGCCCGGGTCGCCGACACGGACTCGCGGCACGTGGCGCTGTTCGCTCAGCCCGGTCACGGGATCGGCAATACGGCAGCTTACGACTCCAAGTGACTCGTCGGAAGCGAACGCTTCCAGAACGCTCGCCGCCAGGCTGGTGTCGAAATACCACGCGTCGTCATCGAGAAAGAACATCACGTCGCCCGTGCTGTTCGCGGCGCCGAGGTTGCGACCTCCGGGGATCCCCAGATTCTCTCGAGACACAAAGAGATGGCAGTCGTCCGGCACCTCAATCGGGCCGGCGCCATTCGAGATCACGACGATTTCGGCCGACACACCTTCCTGGCGCCGGATCGACTCAATCGCTCGCGCGAACTCCTCCTTCCTGTCACCCATCGTCAAGACGATGAACGACGCGAGCGGGCTCGTCCCGGTCGGATCTCGTCCGCTCATCGCTCGAGGTCCGGGATGCGCGGCCCCGCATCCGTCAGATCGGATGTCATGAACCCAAAGGCCCAGCTCAGGTGCATGGTCGGGAGGACCAGGGGCAGCGCCAATGCGGCCGGATCGCGCCGCCGCACCAGCTCCACGATCGTCGTTGCGGTGAGCGCGAACAGATATGCGCCCGGCACCAACGCGGCCAGGAGCGGGCGGCCTATGAGGAGGACGATTATCGACACGATCAAGCCCACGACGAGCAGCGGGGCGGCCAGCTGGCGCCACCTGAGCGACTCCGGGAATCGGCGCAAGACGAGGCGCTTCCACATCCCGTACTCGCGGTACTGGCGTGCCAGTTCCGTCAGGTTGCGGCGCGGCACATAGCCGACGGCCAAGGCCGGGTCGAAGTAGACCTCTCCCCCACTCTGGCGAATCCGGAAGTTCAGCTCGTAGTCCTGGTTGCGCTCCAGCGATTCATCGAAGAGGCCGACTCGCTCGAGTGCAGTGCGCCGGAAAACTCCCAGGTAGACCGTGTCGACGGGACCCGGAGGGCCTCCGGTGTGGAATCGGGCATCCCCCACCCCGACCGGAGTCGTGAGCGCCATGGCGATGGCCCGCTGCCAGAAACTGCTGCCCACGGCGCGCATCGTCCCGCCGACAACGTCCGCCCCCGTACGCGTCATCGCGTCGAGGGCCTTTGCGACATACCGGGCGGGCAGCAAGGAGTGGGCGTCACAGCGCACGATCACATCGCCTCGAGCCTCCTGGATGGCGAGATTGAGCCCGTTCGGGGTCTTGCCTTCGGGATTGCCGATGAGGCGCACACGAGGGTCGTCGTGGGCGATTTGTGACACCGCGGCGCGAGTGCCGTCACTGCTGTCGCCATCGGCGACGATCACCTCGAGCGCCGGCGCTCCCTTTTGTGCCAGGGCACTGGCAATGGCGGCCGCAATCGTCTGCTCTTCGTTGCGGACGGGTATCACCACCGAGATCTCCGGTGCGCTCGTTTCGGGATGCTGTGCCATCAGCGTGCAGGCTAGGTGTGTCAGTCATGGACGTAGTCGACCTCCGGGTCCTGGCCTTGGCGGCGACCGATTCCTACTCTATGTGGCAGGAGGAAGCTATGAGCGAGACCTGGATGTCCTACAGGTCCGAGGATCGATTCATTCTCGTCGACCCTCAATACGACTCCCGGCACCCTGAAGAGCTCGACCATCTCTACCGCCTCGAAGTCCCGATGGCATCCCCGGGTCCGCTCGGACATGGCGATGAGGCCGAGGTAGCCGCATTCGAGCCAATCGACGCTGCTCTCGGTGCCGCAGCCGAGGCCGCCGGGCTCATCGCGGTGGGTCGACGGCGAGGGTTCGGGGTGTGGGATCTGGCCTGGTACGGCACGACCGGCGCCGAGAAGCACCTGGCCAAGGTCCTCAAGGAACGACCCGACGCCCATCTCGGAGTCTCGGCCGATCCTGAATGGGCGCATTATCGCAACAAGCTCCTTCCCCGAGGCAAGGAGCTCCACCGGGCCCGCAACGGGCTTGTGGTGCGGCAACTGCTGCAGGCCGGCGACAACCTCGACGCGCCGCGAGAGATCGAGTTCCTCGTGCGCTTCCATCGTGATGTCGATCGAGACCGGTATCTGCGCGACGTCGAAAGCACCGGGCTCGATGCCGAGCCCACTGAAGGAGAACTACCGGGAGTTCGCGCCTTCTTCGTCGCCGGCGTCGACATCGAGTTGATAACCGACATAACTTGGGAGCTTCACGAGCGCGCCCAACTCACCAACGGTGAGTTCGACGGCTGGGGCTGCGCCCCGGTCGTCATGTAAGGGCTGAATAACCGCTCGAAACCCGTTAATCAATGGGCGTTGTCGGTCGACGTTCTTTGGAGAAGGCGCAGTCCGTGGCACAACCCTGGATTGCGCTGCATTTGTGTCTCCGTTGAAAGGGATCTTCCATGCCCGGAACCGGCAATCGCTGGAAAGCTGCGTTCGGAGCTCTGCTCATTCAGCTGTGTCTCGGTGCAATCTACGCTTGGTCGGTCTTCACACCCGCGTTGAGGGGTGCCGGTTGGTCGAAGCTCGATACCCAGATCGTGTTTTCGCTTGGTCTGGCGACATTCGCCGTCGTCATGGTGTTCGCCGGACGCAAGCTGAACGACTGGGGGCCACAACGCCTTGCGTTCGTCGGTGGCGTCACTCTGGGTGTCGGATATCTGGTCGCCGGCCTGGGCGGCGGAACCAACCTGTGGCTGGTGCTGCTGGGCGTCGGCCTGATCGGTGGCGCCGGTATCGGTATGGCATACGTGGTCCCGATCGCCGTTGGCATGCGGTGGTTCCCTGACCGAAAGGGCATGATCACAGGCGTCGCCGTTGCCGGATTCGGGTTCGGGGCGATGGGATGGGTGAAACTCGCAGGATCCTGGGGCGGGCTCATCGACTCAATGGGCCTCGGGGCAACGTTTGTGACCTACGGCATCGCTTTTGCGGGGTTCGTGGTACTCGGCAGCATGTGGATGAAGATGCCGCCCGAAGGTTGGGCGCCGGCCGGCTACGTGGCGCCGCAGGCACTTGGAGAGGGTACCGAGAACTTCACTCCGCGCGAGATGCTCCGCACCCCACAATTCCACCTCATATCCCTCACGTTCCTCGTGAGCGCCGGAGCCGGCCTGCTGGCGATTGGCCTCATGAAGCTATATCCCACCGAGGCTCTGATCGCCAACGGGCTTCTCGAGGACAAGGCCAGCGCCATCGCCGGAACGGCCATGGCGGTGTTCTTCAGCCTGGCCAATGGCATCGGACGCCTCGCCTGGGGTGTCCTTGGTGACAAGCTGGGCCGCAAGAACTCGGTGGTCGTCATGGCAGCAAGCCAGGGCGTCCTGCTCCTGCTGTTCACCTCCATGGCGGGCAACCAGTACACCCTGTACCTGTTCGCCACCCTCATCGGATTCAACTTCGGTGGCAACTTCGCTCTCTTCCCCGCCCTCACCGCCGACGAGTTCGGCAACAGCGCCGTCGGCAAGAACTATCCCTGGGTGTTCCTGTCATATGGCGCCGGCGGAATCATCTTCCCGATCCTCGGCGGTTGGCTCGGCGATGCCGGCAACTTCCCGCTGGCTTTCACGATCACCGGCGGACTGTGCATCGTCGGGGCAGTGGCGTCGTACCTGGTGTTCCCGCCCCACCACGACGAGGCCATGCGGCCATTCACCGTGCACGGGTTCATCAGCAACGCCCACTTCGAAGAACTCACTCATCACGACGAACCCGAGCTCGAGAGGGTGTAGGACCGCGTAGAACGGCCAAGGAAGTCCGGGAAGACTCCTCTCCGTTGCACTCGGCCACGGATGCTTGCCACGCTTGCCGCAACATGGGTAATCTCCATCGCTCTTGGTCTGTGGGAGTGACCTGATGCCTGTGACTCTTGGTAAGCACGGTGATTATGCGATCCGGGCCGCACTGGATCTCGCCCGTCACTGGGACGACGGGTTGCGCAAATCTCGCGATATCGCGAAGTCGATGGACATTCCTCCGGGATTCGTGAAGACCATCCTCGCCGACCTGGTCGGGCAAGGCCTGCTCACGTCGCGGGCCGGGCCCAGCGGCGGATACCGCCTCGTTCGGCCGCCGGCGGAGATCACCTTGCTCGACATCATCGAACCGACCGAGCGGTACCTTTCCTCCAACAAGTGCATCCTGCGAGGCGGACCGTGCGATTGGTCGGCTGCTTGCCCCATGCATGAGTTCTGGGGCAGAGCCCAAAAAGCGTTCGCTGACTCGCTGGCCACCACGACTCTCGCCGACTTAGCCGAGGTCGACCGCGATATCGAAACCGGTTCGCGCAGCCCGGCCGCGGGACTGCACCTCGAGGAGACAACTCGTCGGGGCATTCGATAGCCATCCCCCGAATCTGAGGGGGGTCGCTCTCACGACCCCCCTCAGATCTGCACCCCCGTGGCGGGCGGGACAGAGGCCCCCAGGCCGGCCAAAGGCAACATGAGCCGGTGCGCATGTTGCCTGGTCGGACTCCCATCCTCCTAGTTAGTCTCCGTCGCCACTTGGCAAGTCGGAAAGGCAGACGGTCCGAGCCCCGACGCCGTCATACCCGATTCCGATTAGCCGAGATCGCGAAATTCTTACGCACTATCCGCACCACAACAAGGGTCGGCTGACGGAACGTTCTGCGATCCGCCAAATGTTGCGACCGACGGGATCTCGCCAGGCACACAGCGAGAGGCCGCCGGGACGTCCGGCGACCTTCGCCTTCGGGTGATTGAACCGATTTACCGGCCCATCGGCGAGGTACGCCAACATCGATAGAACTTCGTCCGAGGGGCGACAATCGAAACGTCGGATTACCGAGTGTCTTCGAAAACTTCTACCGAGCGCCGAAACCGGACAGAACGGTCCACATCGAGGAGCCCAGGATGCGCAGGTCGAGCCACAGCGACATGTGCTTGACGTAGTAGAGGTCGAAAGTCAGCTTCTCGACGGTGTCGGCCTCGTCATCGGCGTAGCCATAGTTGATCTGCGCCCATCCGGTGACACCGGGACGGATCAGGTGGCGGTAGCCGTAGAAGGGAATCGTGTCCTCGAATTGCTCGGTCCACACCGGCCGCTCCGGCCGGGGGCCCACGAGCGAGAGGTCGCCCTTGAGCACGTTCCACAGTTGCGGGATCTCGTCGAGACGGATACGTCGGAGATACCGCCCGACCCGCGTCAACCGATCGTCTCTCGCGGCGGCGAACTGCGGCCCATTGGGCTCTGCGTCGAGCACCATGGTGCGAAACTTGTAGAGGGTGAAGGTGCCGCCGTCGTGACCGACCCGCTCCTGCGTGTAGATGGCCGGTCCCCGTGAGTCGAGTTTGACCGCGAGCCAGATGATGCCGCCGAGGATGATCCACAGGGGTGCGGTCAGGACGGTGAGCGTAAAGTCGATCGTACGTTTGAAATCGGCGTATTGGTTGCGGGAAACCGGCGCGGAGAGCTCCCAACCCTCGGCAAGATGGACCAGTGGAAGCCGGCCGGTGTGCTCTTCGTACACCGACGTCAGCGACCGCAAGGCCTGCCCGGCGAGATTGGACGACGCCACGAACTGGGCCATGCCCTCGGACATGACCGGCCGGAGGTCTACAACGAGGGTGGTATCGAGGTCGAGCGGGCTCCCCGGTGGATCACCGGCGGGGTCGAAGACGCTCTCCACGTCGAGATGCTGCGAGAGCCGCAAGTCGTCGACGAGACCTTTCTCGCCGGTCACGAGCACGGCCCGCTCCACCCAGGGACGCCGCCGGCGCACTCCACGGATCGCCAGCGCTCCCAAGAGCCAGGTGGCCAGGGTGAAGCCCAGGAAGGGACGGGAGAAGTACTCACGACTGATCACGAGACCCACGGCGGTGAACGCTCCGGCAATGCCCACGATTGCCATGGCTCGCCCGTAGGAGGCTCGCGGAGTGGTTTGCAGCCACATGCGGAGACTCATGTACGAGCCGAGCAAGAGGCCGGCTGTGAGCAACCCGACCAGGGGCCAGATGGAGTCTCCGCGGTTCAGCCCAGCCAGCCAAGGCAGCGGAGTGCCAAAGACGAGCAAAGAGCCGGCGGCCAGGCCAACGGAGAGGGCGACCGCATCACCAATCAGTGTTTGAAGTAGGAATCGTCCACGCATGAGACCGCAATACCTTACACCCGATCGGCTTAATGGCCGGCTAATCGGACCTCAACATGGCGGTAGATCTCGGCCGGTGGCGCTGGTGGACTGTCGCACAATTAATCGCGGCGTCTCTGCGGCCCTCAACGTCCCTGGCGTCGTCCTCCGCCTCGACGCATCTACTGATGCGCCTTCGTTGTGCGTCCTACCCAGATGACGCTGATGACTCGCAGACACGCGCCCGCTAATTGT
>CAMYIJ010000104.1:0-8869 GCA_947258375.1 uncultured Acidimicrobiaceae bacterium | reverse complement strand
CCCCTCGGCCCTCCGCCTCGACGCATCTACTGATGCGCCTTCGTTGTGCGTCCTACCCAGATGACGCTGATGACTCGCAGACACGCGCCCGCTAATTGTACGACAGACCACTAGCCTCACCCAATGCCCAGCGCCTCCTTTAGCCACAGTGTCGAACTCACCCGATCGCCCACTGATGTCTGGGCGACTCTGCAGGACGCCGCCACCTGGTCCGGCATCGGACCCGTCGACAAGGTGTGGGAGGCGACCCACGCCGACGACGGCACCCTCGAGGGTTTCCAGTGGAGTGCCCATGTGGGGCCCACCAACTACAAGGGATCGGCCGTGACCGCGGCCGCAACGGCTCCCAGCCATATGACACTGAAGCTCGACAGCGGTGAGCTGAAGGGAAGCCTGACGGCCGAGATCCACGATGACGAATCGAGTCGCCTCACGGTAACGCTCGAGGTGGCGTCCAAGGGGGCGATGGGATCGCTGTTCTTCCCCCTCATCTCCGAGGCGATCGGCCGGGGATTGCCCGAGCAAGTCGAGAGGTTCGCGGCTTCGTTCAATGACGACGGCAGCGCCGACGAGACCGTGCGCCGACTCCGCCCCCTCTGACTTCACGGTGCGCCGGAACCGTCCAGGTGCCGCGGCGAGGGCCCGAGCTACCGCGGAGCGAAGCGGAGCGCTCGATCCGAGGCGAGAACCAGATACACGACGGCGGCAAGCACGATGGCGCCACCCACCAGCGTTCCGGCCGTAGGGATCTCGCCGGGCCAGATCCACACCCACAGCGGCGTGAGCACCACCTCGGTCAGGTTGAGAAGCGAGACTTGTGCCGTCGGTACCGAGCGATGACCCAGATTGAAGAGCGGCAGTCCAATGCCGAGGACCAGACCGCCCGATAGGCAACCCAGAACCACGTCGCGCAATCCGAGCCCGAGACCGGGGCCCGCGAGCACCACTCCACCACAGACCACTGTCAGAACCAGTCCCTGCACGATGGCGGGCACGATCGGATCCAGGGCCTCGCCGGACGATCGGATGAGCACGTTGTACAGACCGAATCCAACGGGGATTATTGCCGCCAGGACGACCCCGCTGGTGTCGCCGGCCTCGATCCCGCTACTCACCATCACCGCCACTCCGCCAACGGTTGTCATGATGGCGAGGGCAGTTGGGACGGAAATGCTCTCCCGCAGGAACAGCCTCCCGAACAGCGCTCCGGAGATCGGAGCTGCCGCCAGCAGGAACGTCACCATCGCCGCCGTGGTCCGGGCCAGAGCAAGAATGAAGAGCATCGACATGCAGGCAAGGATGAGACCGGCAAGAACGGCCCTCCATGTCAAGTCCCCAGGCCGGATTGCCCGTCCCTTCCGGCGCATGAAGGCCACGAGCAGGAGGACGAGTACCGTCGACGAGCCCCGCAGCATCAGAAACTGCCAATCAGTGGCGGAGTCGACCGCGCGGAACAGAAGGGCCGTGAAGCTGAACAGCGTCCCGGCGATGAGGATGAGAGATGCCCCCTGCCGGTAACTGAGTGAGCCCTTACCGGCGAATGCCCGCGCGACAGACTGAACCATCAGACGAGCCTAGAGGGCCGGTCGAGCTCAGACCGCTTCGTCGGCGCCCATCTCGTGGGCCAGGCGCAGCGCGTCTTCCTTGCCGCCTTCGGTGATCTCGGCCCGGTCGGTGAGCAAAGTCACCTGGTTGTGGAACACCTGGAGAAACCCCCCGTTGACGCCGACGGTGACCGTCGACCCGTCGGTGGAGTTGATGACAACCGCTCCGGCCGTGAGCGCCCCCATGGTGGGCTCATGGTCGGCCAGGATGCCGATTTCGCCTTCGGTGGTGCGAGCCGCGATGAAGTCGGCCTCGCCCGTCCAGATGACGGATTCCGGCGTAACGACGTCGACGGTGAACGGCTTCCCCATCAGGCCGACTCCATCTCCTTCGCCTTTGCCAGTGCCTGCTCGGCGCCACCGGTCATGTAGAACGCCTGCTCGGGAAGGTGGTCGAGCTCGCCGTTGATGACGGCTTCAAAGGACTGGATCGACTCTTCGAGCGGCGTGTAGATGCCTGCCTGGCCGGTGAACTGCTCCGCAACGAACATCGGCTGGGAAAGGAACCGCTGGATACGCCGGGCCCGGCCGACGATGAGGCGGTCCTCCTCCGAGAGTTCATCGATACCGAGAATGGCGATGATGTCCTGCAGGTCCTTGTAGCGCTGCAGGATCTGCTGCACCTGAGTCGCCACTCGATAGTGATGGTCGCCGACGATCTGTGGGTCGAGCGCCCGGCTGGTCGAATCGAGGGGGTCGACGGCCGGGTAGATACCAATCGCCGTCAGCGGCCGGCTCAACACCGTAGTGGCGTCGAGGTGGGCAAACGCGGTGTGCGGTGCCGGGTCGGTGATGTCGTCGGCCGGGACGTAGATCGCCTGCAACGAGGTGATCGAGCGTCCCTTCAGCGACGTGATGCGCTCCTGGAGCGCCCCCATCTCGCCCGCCAGCGTCGGCTGGTAACCCACAGCAGACGGCATCCGGCCGAGCAGCGTGGAGACCTCAGAACCGGCCTGGGTGAAGCGGAAGATGTTGTCGATGAAGAGCAGCACATCCTGACGCTGCACGTCACGGAAGTACTCGGCCATCGTGAGAGCAGACAGGGCAACCCGCAGGCGCACTCCCGGAGGCTCGTCCATCTGGCCGAAGCAAAGGGCGGCCTTTTCGATGACGCCAGTTTCTTGCATCTCGCGGTAGAGGTCGTTGCCCTCACGCGTGCGCTCACCGACCCCTGCGAACACCGAAACGCCACCGTGCTGGGTGGCGACTCGGTTGATCATCTCCTGAATGAGAACAGTCTTGCCGACACCGGCGCCGCCGAACAGGCCGATCTTGCCTCCCTGGAGGTAGGGAGACAGCAGGTCGATGACCTTGATGCCGGTCTCGAAGACCGTCTTCGTCGGCTCAACGTCTTCGTAGGGCGGAGCGGGCCGGTGGATCGGCCACCGCTCGCCGGGGAATTCGGCGTCGGGAGCATCGAGCGAGTCGCCCCACACGTTGAAGATGTGACCGAGCGTCTGGTCGCCCACCGGGACAGAGATAGGAGCACCGGTGTTGCGCACCTCGGCGCCCCGCACCACACCATCGGTCGGAGCGAGCGCGATGGCACGCACCCGGTTCGAACCGAGGTGCTGCGCCGTCTCACAGATGACCGTGGTCGTCTCGCCGGCGACCTCGAGGTCGACCTCGAGAGCGTAGAGGATCTCGGGCAAGGCGTCCGGCGGGAACTCCACGTCCACCACTGGACCGGCGACCTTGACGATCCTTCCGCTGGTGAGGGTGCTGGTACTCACTGTTTCTCCTGTCGTCCTTCTGGACTCGCTTGTTGGCAAATGTATGTGTCAGCCGCTGCTGAGGGCCTCGGCCCCACCAACGATCTCTGAAATCTCGGTTGTGATCTCGGCCTGGCGGGCGGCATTGGCTTCTCGCGAGAGCGCCCGGGTCAGCTCCTCGGCATTTTCCGTCGCCGCCTTCATCGCCCGACGCCGGGCGGCGTGCTCGGAGGCCGAGGCCTCGAGCAGGATTCCGAAGATGGTTCCTTCCAGGTAACGCGGCAGCAGCCGGCCCAGGATCTCCTCCGGAGATGGCTCGAACTCGTAGCCGGCAACGACGACCTCGTCGGTCATCTCCGGCGGTTCGATGGGAAGCAGCGGCCACAGCACCGGCGTCTGGGTGAGAGCCGATACAAAGCGAGTGGTGTAGACCTCGACTGAGTCCATCCGCGCCTGCTCGTAATCGTCGAGCAGGACGTTGGCGACGGCGCGGGCATCGCCATAGCTGGGGGTATCGGTCACGCCGAGGAAGGACTCCTCGATCGTGTACCCGCGATAGCGGAAGTAGCCCTCGGCCTTGGCACCGACGGTGTAGAGCCGCGTCGGGACGTTGTTGGCACGGTGTGCATTGAGCGCCCGCTCCGCCAGGCGCAGGACGTTCGAGTTATACCCGCCCGCCAGGCCGCGATCCGAAGTGACGACAAACACGCCGGCCGTGTTGACATCCCGCCGCTCGAGCAGTGGATGGCTGAGGCCGCCGGCCGCGGCGATGTTGCGGATGACGTCGGTCATCTTCGCCGTGTACGGCTGCGCCTCGGCGACCCGGACCCGGGCCCGGGCAATGCGAGACGTGGCGATCAGTTCCATGGCGCGCGTGATCTTCATCGTTGACTGCACCGAACGGATTCGGCGCCTGATCTGACGAAGCTCTGCAGAAGCCATTGGCTATCTCTTCCTGATCCTGCTCGGTCGCTACTCGCCGCTGGTGCCGGTAGATGCCTTGTAGTCGTCTATTGCAGCCACCAGTTCCTCCTCCGGAAGCTCACCGGTGTCGGCGATCTGGCTCAGCAGTCCGGAATACCGGGTGCGGAGGAATTCCGTGAGGCCGGCCTCGAACTTGTGGATGTCGGTGGTATCGACCTCGTCCATGTGCCCCTCGGTAACGGCGTAAATCGCCGCCACCTGCTCCTCGACGGGAATCGGGGTGAACTGACCCTGCTTGAGAACCTCGACCACCCGGCGCCCTCGTTCGAGCTGGGACAGCGACTCGGCGTCGAGCTCGGACCCGAACTCGGCGAACGCCTCGAGCTCGCGGAACTGCGCGAGGTTGAGACGCAGCGGGCCGGCAACTTTCTTCATCGCCTTGACCTGAGCGTTACCACCGACCCGGGAGACGGAGATACCGGCGTTGATCGCCGGGCGAATCCCCGAAAAGAACAGGTCCGTCTCGAGGAAGATCTGGCCGTCTGTGATCGAAATCACATTCGTCGGGATGTAGGCCGAGACGTCGTTGGCCTTCGTCTCGATGATCGGTAACGCCGTCATCGACCCGGCGCCGAGTTCGTCGGACAATTTGGCGCACCGCTCGAGGAGCCGACTGTGCAAGTAGAACACGTCGCCGGGATAGGCCTCGCGGCCCGGGGGGCGCCGCAGCAGCAGCGAGATCTCGCGATAGGCGACGGCCTGCTTGGACAGGTCATCGAAGATGATCAGAACGTGCTCACCCTTGTACATCCAGTACTGACCGATGGCCGAACCGGCGTATGGCGCGTACATCTGGAGGGCAGCGGCAGTTGACGCAGCCGCATTGACGATCACGGTGTACTCCATCGCCCCGGCCTCTTCGAGAACCGCGGCGACCTCGGCAACCGTTGACGCCTTCTGTCCGATGGCGACGTAGATGCACTTCACGTCGGTGTTCTTCTGGTTGAGGATGGTGTCGACCACAACCGCCGTCTTGCCGGTCTGGCGGTCGCCGATGATGAGCTGGCGCTGCCCGCGTCCGATGGGCGTCATGGCATCGATGGCCTTGATACCTGTCTGCAGCGGCTGGTGCACAGGTTGGCGCTCCACGACCGACGGTGCCTGTACTTCGAGGAGGCGGCGTTCCGTCGAGTCGATGGGACCCTTGCCGTCCACCGGGGCGCCGAGTGCATCGACGACCCGGCCCAGCATCGCGTCACCGACGGGAACCGAGAGCACGCGGCCGGTGGCCCGCACTTCGTCGCCCTCCTCGATGTCGGAGCTGTCGCCCATGATGACTGCGCCAATGGAGTCCTCGTCGAGGTTGAGGGCTACTCCGAGGAGCCCTCCCTTGAACTCGAGCAACTCGCTCGCCATCGCGTTGGGAAGTCCGGAGACCCGGGCCACACCGTCACCGACGGAATCCACATAGCCGACCGTCTCGGCGTCAATTGACGGGGACCAGTCACCGAGAGCACTCTTCAGCGCCGCAGTGATGTCCCCGGGTTCGAGCGTCAGTTCAGCCATTCGCTATGCCCATGCCTCTCGCAGCTCTTGGAGCCGGCTGCTCACCGACCCGTCGAATACAGTGTCTCCAACCTTGGCGACCAAACCGCCGACAACGGATGGGTCCACGATCACGTTTGCCTTGATTCTCTTGCCTGTTGCCGACGACAACTTGGCCTCGAGTCGGCTGACCGTCTCCGGATCGAGTTCGATCGCCGACCGCACCTCGGCGACAGTCAGTTCCTGACTCAACGCGGCCTTCTCGATCATCAGCCGGCCGATATCAGTGATGTCGCGAGCCTTGCCCGCGCTCACCAGCATGTTCACCAGAGCAATGGACATGCTGGAGGCCCGCCCGGTCAGAACCTGAGACAGCAGGTTTTGCTTGCGCTCGACGGGGATCTGGGGGTTGGTGATCGCATCGCGCAGCTCGTCGGAGCCGTCAAAGGCGCGGCCGATGGCGAACAGTTCGTTGGCCAGGGCCTCTCCCCCGTCTTCTGCCTGGCCGATCGCCAGCAGGCCGGATGCGTATCCGTCGAGGACGGCTGCGTTTGTTGTCTCATCCATAGGTCAGCTTCCGAGCCCCCCGAGCTCGTCGATGTAGCGATCCACCAGCGCCTGCTGGGATGCTCGATCGAGGCTCGATCCGACCACCTTCTCCGCGACGTCGAGCGAAAGATCGGCGACTTCACGCCGCAGTGAAGCGGCGACCCGGTCACGTTCGCCGGACATGTCGGCTGTGGCCCGCTCCTTGATGGCGGCAGCCTCGACGTCGGCTCGCGCCACGACCTCGGCCCGAACGGACTCACCCGCCTGGCGGGCCTCCTCAACGATGCGACCGGCCTCTTCCCGCGCCTGAGCGAGCTGCGCCTGGTAGTCGTTCTTGAGGCTCTCCGCCTCGACCTTGGCGGCCTCGGCGGCCTCGAAGCCGGCCTTGATGGCCGCCTGGCGAGACTCCAGAGTCTTGGTGATCGTAGGAAAGACCCACTTCCACGCGAAGAAGAAGATGATCGCAAAGGCGATGATGCCGGCAATCAACTCCGAGCTCTCCGGTAGCAGGAGGTCGATTCCTTCGCTCTCTTCGGCGGCCTCCGTTGCCAGAAGCCACGGCGTTGCGCTTGCAAACATGTGATGACTCCTAGGCGATGAAGAACAGCACGAAGCCGATGAGCGCCAACGCCTCGGTGAAGGCGATGCCCAAGAACATCGTGGTGCGGGCCATGCCGGCGGCTTCCGGCTGACGAGCCATGGCCTGGATGGCGTTGCCCACCACGATGCCGATGCCAATGCCGGGACCAACGGCGGCCAGGCCGTATCCGACGAGGGCAATGGCTCCCTTCAGAACGTCGGCAGCTTCTGGTGTCATGTGAGGGTTCCTCTCTAGTGCTCTGGATGAACTGATGTTTGTACGTAGACCGCGGACAGCAAGGTGATGATGTACGCCTGCAGCACCGCGACGACGATCTCGAAAAGGTAGATGCCAAGTCCGAACACGAACCAGGGCAGGCCGATGATGGCCCGGGCCCCGATGTCGCCGACGCTGCTGATGAAGATCCACCCCGAAGCCAGTAGCAGCGTGAGCATGAGGTGGCCGGCAACGAGGTTGGCGAAGAGCCGCACGGCCAGGGTCACGGGGCGCAGCAGGAACGTCGACACGAACTCAATGATGCCCACGAGCCAACGGAGCGCTATCGGCACAGACTTCGGCCAGATCAAGCCCGTCAGATAGCTGATCCCGTTCTTCTTGAATCCGACGAACACGAAGATCACCCAGGTCACGAGGGAGATGAACAACGGTATGGCCATGCGTGATGTGATCGGGAAGTTGATCAGCGGCGTGACCTCGAAGAGGTTGCCGACGATGACGAACATGAACACTGCGAGCAGGTAGGGGGCGTACTTGACCCCCTCCGGGCCGATGATCCCGATGGCAATGTCCTCTTTGACGAAGGTGACCAGGGACTCAATAGCGGCAGCGAACTTGCTCGGCACCTTCTCGCCCTTGCGGAGCCCGAAGTAGAGGAGGCCGAGGACGATGAACATCGCCAGGAAGATCAGGAAGACGGTACGCGTGAAGTTGAAGCCGCCGATGGTGAAGAGAGCGTCCTCGAAGAAGAAGAGCTCGAGCACGTCCTTCGGGGCGCAGATGATCTCTTCGCTGACATCGCACTCGCTTGCCGCGAGGATTACCGACTCCACTCGAGCTCCCTTCGCTCACCGCTCATCAAGGCCCATGCCTCGAGGGACAACAACACCATGTATGCGACCACGGCCGCGACGCCCATGGCAGGACGATCTATCTCAACCAAGCTGGCGACGATGAACATCGACAGCGTGATAAAGCCCAGCCGGACGAAAAACCCGAGCAAGGCGGCCGCATGATATACCTTCAGCGACACGCGCGCAGATCGAGACAGCAGCTCGCCCGACACGAGGAAGTTCACAACGACAATTGCCACCCCGATGGCGGCCGCCCAGGCCCCGGAGAAGCCGCGGAGCAGCCAGGCAACGGCCACGATGACGGGACCGATCCACCATGTCCGCAGCACCATCTTGCGGGCGATGACGGCCTCGACCGGCGTCGCCACCACGCTCGGCTCGTTGTAGGCCTTGTCAACTGTCAGCTTGTCTTCCTCAGAACTCATCGTCTTCATCTTCCACCTCGGCGGCCCGCCGCATCCGAGCGATCCGCTGCAAGCGAGGGTTGCTCGCCTGCTCCATGATGCGATTGGAGAAGACGATCATTCGCCAGAATCCAACCGCGAAGCCGGCGACAATCCCGCCGACTACGAGCCAGGGCTCGGTATTCAGGAAGTAGTCCCCGGCCAGGCCGATCAGTAGGCCGGCCAGGATCGAGCTGAAGAAGCCCCCCGCCTGCGACCAGTCGCCCATGGCGTGCGCGGACGTCGGCGTACCGCCCTCTGCGGGCTGGACTTCTTTCGACTCTCCCATAGTTGTGATTTCGCTTGTGACTCTGTTCACAAGCTCACCCTGTCACTCTAGGTCGGGCTGCCGGCGAGCGGCAACTCCCTGATAGGTAATAGCGATTCCGTTCTTGCGGACATGCCCGCTCATATGAGCGGG
>CAMYIJ010000103.1 GCA_947258375.1 uncultured Acidimicrobiaceae bacterium | reverse complement strand
AATCGCCCCCAACAGCCCCCCCACCGCCCCCCCAAACCTTCGCCAGCAATCGCGAGCCCGCCCGACAAACGGCGACCGAATCCCACCAACAGCCCGCCCACGCCAATCCCCATCCCTTCGCCAGCAATCGCGAGCCCGCCCCGAGCCCGCCGGGCGGACGGCGACCGGCTTTCCTCGTACCCTGGCCAGGTGAATCAGGCCGAACTCTGGAAGACCCTGCGCTCCGCTGTGCTGGACGCCGGCTGTGCGGCGGTTGGCGTGACCAGCGCCCGCGCATTCCCCGATGTGCAGGCGAGTTTGGAAGACCGCAAGACAAGGGGGATGCACGCCGGTATGCACTTCACGTTCGGTGACCCGGAGCGATCGACCGACGTCTCCCGCTCGTTTCCATGGGCCCGCTCGCTGATAGTTGCCGGTTTCGCCTATCTCCCTGAGGCCGGTTCGCCGGAGCCGCCGCAGCCCAACCATGGCCGGGTGGCCCGCTTCGCCACCGAGGATCACTACGAGGGATTGCGCCGCGCCCTCGAGAGCGCCGCGCAACTCCTGACCGCCGCCGGCCATCAAGCCGAACTGGTCGTCGATGACAATCGGCTGGTCGATCGCGCCGCAGCGGTTCGGGCGGGGGTCGGCTGGTGGGGAAAGAACACGATGGTGCTGGCGCCGGGGGCCGGTCCGTGGATGCTGCTCGGTTCGATCGTCACCGACACGGAGCTCGAAGCGACGTCACCGATGGTGCGTGATTGCGGCACTTGTGACGCTTGCCTCCCGGCCTGCCCGACTGGAGCCCTCGTCGCCCCGGGCGTGCTCGACGCGCGGCTGTGCCTGGCCCATCTCCTCCAGGCGCGGGGGTGGATTCCGCAAGAACTGCGACGGGCAGTGGGGGATCGGATCTATGGATGTGACGACTGTCTCGACGCCTGCCCGCCCGGTGCCAAACTCGAAGCGACGGCGATGCCGTGGCCGCGTCTGGATCTGCTCGCCTTGCTGACACAGACTAACGAAGAGCTGTTGAATCGATTCGAGCACTTCTATGTTCCCCGGCGCCGGGCCGACTTCCTCCGGCGCAACATCCTGGTGGCTCTCGGCAATGGCGGCGACGAGTCGGCTGCGGCCGCGGTCGCTCTATACCTCGCACATCCGGAGCCGATGCTGCGGGCTCACGCCGCCTGGGCACTGGGCGAAATCGGGGGCGGCGAGGCCGAGGCGGCCCTGCAGAACGCAGCTCGCCAGGAAGCCGATCATGAAGTTCGTATGGAGATCGATACCGCGCTGGCGGGTTAGCCTTAGCCGTCAGTAGAACGGTGAATATGACTCTGGTTTACGGCCTCGCAATCTTTCTCGGCGCCTGCGGCGTCCTCATCGCCGTCGCGCTGTCGGTCAATCCAGAGCGCCCGGGGCTACCGAAGCAACTGCGTCACGTCCTGCTTGCAGTGCTCGGGTTTGGGCTCGCCGGCATGTCGGCTTCGTTCGGCGGCTGGCCGGCGGGGCTCGCCGTTGTGGCCGGTCTGGGCGGAGGCGCCCTTCTCGTCGCCCTCGGCATTCGCTACGCCCCGATTGGCGGCGAATGAGGCTGATCGCCGACGTTCACGGCGCCGTGGCCGCCCTCCGCCGGGTGGCACAGCAGCCCGGTCCGCTGCTAATCCTCGGAGATCTGATCAACTTCATCGACTACCGCAATAACGAGGGAATCGTCACCGAGGTCTCGGGCCAGGAGTTCACCGATCAGATGGTGGCCCTTCGTACCGCAGGAGAGGCCGTCGCCGCGGGGGCGCTGTGGCGGGAGTTCCGCAAGGGGCGCGAGGAGGAACTGCGGCGGGCCTACGACGAGGCGATCGCAGCCGCTTATGACGACATCCTCGGTGCCCTGACCGGATCGGAGAGCTACGTCACCTTCGGCAACGTCGATCGGCCGGCGCTGATGAAGGAGAAGTTGCCCGAAGGATCACGCTTCGTCGATGGCGAGGTGGTCGAGATCGAGGGCCTCCGCGTCGGATTCGCCGGCGGCGGCATCATTTCGATCGGCACACAGGGAGAGGTGTCCGACGAGGACATGGCGGCGAAGCTCGAGCAGCTGGGCCCGGTCGACATGCTCTGCACTCACGTCCCGCCTGACGTCTGGGCCGTGCAGAAAGACGTCATTGCCGGGCGGGCCAAGGGTTCGCGAGCGATACTCGACTACCTACACCGGCACTCGCCCCGGTGGCACTATTTCGGTGATGTCCACCAGCCGCAGGCCGTCACCTGGCGGGTCGGTGCCACGACATGCCGCAACGTCGGCTACTTCCGCGCCACCGGACGGGCATGGACCCACTCGTGACTACGATTTCCCACAAGAGATGACTTCAGAGTCGCCGACTCGGAAAGGCCCGCAGATGACCATGGAAGGAACGGTGCAAAGCATCGAGGTGTCCGCCGATCCCCAGCACATCTACGAAGTCGCCCTCGACCTCGAGGCGTATCCCGAGTGGGCTACCGGCGTCAAAGAAGTCGACATCCTCGAAGAGGATGAGCACGGCCGTCCCACCCGGGTGAATTTCACGGCCGACGCCATGATCAAAGAGATCAACTACACCCTGCTCTACTCATACGAGATGGACAACGGCTTCTCCTGGACCGCCGAGTCCGGCGAGGACATCACGGCCATGGACGGCAGCTACGAGTTCAACGCGATCGAGGACGACTGCACCGAAGTCCTGTACGCCCTGCGGGTCGATCCGGCATTCACGGTGCCGGGCTTCCTGCGGCGCCAGGCCGAGAAGCAGATCGTCTCGAGCGCGCTGCGGGGCCTTAAGAAGCGGGCCGAAGGCAGCTGATGCGTGTCCTGCTCGTCACCGGCAAGGGTGGCGTCGGCAAGACCACCGTCGCCGCAGCAACCGCGGTGCGCGCCTCCGAGATGGGGTACCGCACTCTGGTGACATCGACCGATCCGGCCCACAGCCTGGCAGACGCCTTCCAGGAGAAACTCGGTGACCAGCCGACGCGCGTTGCCAAGAAGCTCTTCGCCCAGCAGATCGACTCCCAGGAGCGCCTCGAGGAGTCATGGGGTGACGTTCGGGACCACCTCACCGAGCTCTTCGACTGGTCGGGGCTCAAGGGAATCGAGGCCGAGGAGCTCACCGTGTTCCCCGGCATGGACGAGCTGTTCGCTCTCGCCAGCGTGCGAGACCACACCGACTCGGGGGACTACGACCTCATCGTCGTCGACTGCGCTCCGACGGCTGAAACGCTGCGCCTCCTCAGCCTTCCCGAAGTGCTGTCGTGGTACATGGAGAAGATCTTCCCGATCGGACGCCGCGTCGCCAGCTTCGTGAGGCCGATGTTGAACAAGGTGACCAGCCTCCCGGTCGCCGACGACAAGGTGTTCGCCGCGGTCGCTTCCTTCTACGAGCGCCTCGACGGTATCCGCGACATCCTGTCCGACCCCGAGGTGACCAGTGCCCGGCTCGTCATGAATCCCGAGAAGATGGTCATCTCTGAGGCGCGGCGGACGTACACCTACCTGGGCTTGTTCGGTTATGCCGTCGACACTGCCATCGTCAACCGGGTGCTGCCCGACACCGTCACCGACCCCTATTTCGATCGGTGGCACGAGATTCAGAAGGGCCACCTCGAGTCGGTGCACGACGGCTTCGCCGACGTCGATATCCGGGAGCTGCGGCTCTTCGACGAGGAGATGGTCGGCCTCGATCGGCTCCGCGTGGTCGGCGACGAGCTCTACGCAGGACGAGATCCCGTGGACCACTTCTCCGAGGGGCGCCCGTTCCGCGTCGAGGACGAGGGCGACAACGTGGTTCTGGTGCTGGCGGTCCCGTTCGTCGACAAAGCCGAGGTCGACGTGCTGCGCCACGGCGATGAGCTGATAATCACGGTGGGCCCGTACCGTCGTTCGTTTGTTCTGCCCGACTCGCTGAAACGACGCCAGGTGCGACGAGCCCAGCTCGTCGAGGCTGAGCTGCGGGTAACGTTTGGGCTCGATGAGTGACCAACCGGATTTCGAGACGAACGGCGAAGCCGACGACCCGGAGATGAGCGACGCGTTCCGCGCCGGGATGCGTGAAGCCGGATATCACGTGCTGCGTGCCGGGTATGAGCTGCTCGCCGGGGTCAGCGCTTTCCTCGAGGCGGTCGGCGGCGCCGGCCAGGACGGCACGCCCGAAGGGCCCGCCCCTCAGCGGATCGAAGTCGAGTGAGCGCAATCGGGGTCGATGTCGGCGGGACCAAGATTCTCGTGGTTCGAATCGAGGAGGATGGTTCGCTGGTCGACGAGCGTCGCATCCCGACTCCCAATGACGGCCGCATGGTCACCGCTGTCGCGGAAGCAGTCCAGGAGCTCACATCCGGCATAACGGTCGACGCCTGTGGTGTCGGCATTGCCGGATTGGTCGACCACGACGCGGGAACCTTCGTGTGGGGCCCCCACGTAGCCGGAGTCGATATCCCTGTGCGCGAACAACTGGAGTCGGAGCTCGGGATGGCCGTGGTCGTCGATAACGATGCGAACGCGACCGCGCTCGCAGAACATCGTTTGGGGTCGGGTCGCGGCAGTGAGGCGCTGTTGCTGCTGACTCTCGGGACCGGCATCGGCGGCGCCATGCTGTTCGGCGGATCGATCTACCGCGGCAGAGGCTTCGCCGGTGAGTTCGGCCACACCCGACTCGTCGATGGAAGCGCCCGGTGCAGTTGTGGGCGCTGCGGGTGCTGGGAGACCGAGGCAGCCGGCCCGGCATTGGAGCGACTGGCCCAGGACGCCATCGCGTGCGATCCAGACGGATCGCTGGCGAATTCGCTCGAAAACCAGGCGGTCTCCGGTCCGGCGATCACTGCCGCCGCCCGGGCCGGCGACGCGCAAGCCATCGGTCTGGTTGCGCGGATCGGACTCGCCTTCGGGCGCGGCCTGGGAAGCCTCCTATCCATTCTCGACCCGGATCGGGTGGTGATCGGGGGAGGGCTGGGATCGGTGGGGGAGATTCTGCTCGACCCGATCCGGGAGGGCGCCGGTCGGGATCGCTATGCGGCCGACCACACCGAGCTCCCACCGATCGTGGCCGCCGAACTCGGCGAGCGAGCCGGGGCCGTCGGGGCCGGGCTGATGGCCCTCGGACAAGCGGGTGACCGTTGAGTGACGACCCGATTCTCCGCTATTCGACGGATGGCAGCTCCGAAGAGGTCTCACCGCGGCCGCGTACCCGCGCCGAGTTGCTCAAAGAGGCCGCCCTTGCCGTGCCCCATCTGGCCATGCTGCTGAGCCGCCTCATGCGTGATCGCGATGTGCCCACCACACGAAAGGTTCTTGCCGGAGCCGCGATGGCGTATGTCGCCTCGCCGTACGACCTGCTCCCGGACGGTCTCCCCTTCGTCGGCCGCATCGACGACATCGTGGTGCTGGCGGCGGCGGTTCACTCCCTCCTGCGAGCTGTGCCCGAAGAGCGGCTCGACGCCTATTGGGAGGGCTCGGAGGACGCCCTCGATATTGTTGCCGGGCTCATCGAGTGGGGCGCCGACCTGGTTCCGGGTCCGCTGAAACGGCTGATCAGTACCCCGGTGGCGGCGGTTCCCCCGGCATGGGAGACCTCTGCGACTCTGGCGAGCCCAGACGGCCGCGACGAAACCAGCCGGCTAGATGACGAACGCCGGGAGGGCGCCGACCGGCGCCGGGTCATCGACCTGGACATCGTCGGCAGCGCTGAGGACCGTCGCCAATACGCGGGGGATGAGCCTCTCGGCATCGACAGGCGTTCAGACGAGGATGGTCGATCGACCCCTGATCCGTAGCTGCAAGCCCGCGAGGACGGGTCGCGCGGCGTTACCCTGGCCGCCATGGAATTTCGACGGATCGGCAACCTCCCGCCCTATGTGTTTGCGGAGGTCAATCAACTCAAGCTCGAAGCGCGGCGGCGGGGCGAAGATGTCATTGATCTTGGCTTCGGCAACCCCGACATCCCCTCTCCGCCCGAGGTGGTCGCCAAGCTCGTCGAGGCCGCCCGGAAGGAGCACAACCACCGTTACTCGTCGTCTCGGGGCATCCCCAATCTGCGCAAGGCAGTTGCAGACAGGTATCAGCGCCGGTTCGGGGTCACCCTCGATCCAGAGACGGAGGTGATCAACACGATCGGCGCCAAAGAGGGACTGGCCCACCTCATGTGGGCGCTGGTTCAGCCGGGCGACGTTGCACTGGTTCCGGAACCGTCGTACCCGATCCACATATATGCCCCGGCTCTGGCCGGCGCTGAGGTGATCCAGGTGCCATTGCCGGCGGAGGGAGATTTCTTCGAGCGGCTCCGCACCTCATTCATGTCGACGTGGCCGCGGCCCCGCGTCATCCTGATTTCCTTCCCCCACAACCCAACGACGATGTGTGTCGATCTCGGTTTTTTCGAGCGGCTGGTGGGGTTCGCCGCCAAGCACGGCGTGCTGCTGGTTCACGACTTCGCCTACGCCGATATCGTGCTCGACGACTATCAGCCCCCGAGCCTGCTCCAGGTGCCCGGGGCCAAGGAGGTCGGAGTCGAGCTGTACACGCTGTCGAAGAGCCACTCGATGCCGGGCTGGCGGGTCGGATTCGTTGTAGGCAACGCGGAGATCGTCGACGCCCTCGGCCAGCTCAAGTCATATCTCGACTACGGCACTTTTCAGCCGATCCAGATCGCTTCGATCATCGCGTTGAACGAGTGCGACGAGTACGTCGACTACGTCAACGACATCTACCGGGATAGGCGCGATGCCCTCGTCGACGGCCTCAACCGAATCGGATGGAAGGTCGACCCGCCGCGGGGCACCATGTTCATGTGGGCCCCGATTCCCGACGTCGCTGCTCATATGACCTCGATGGAGTTCACGTTGCATCTGCTGCGGGAGGCGAACGTGGCGGTGAGCCCAGGCAACGGCTTCGGGCCGTCGGGCGAAGGATTTGTCCGCTTCGCCCTCGTCGAGAACGAGCATCGCATCGGTCAGGGGATTCGTGGCATCAGGACGGCGTTGAACAGCCTTGGGTAACCATTCCGCGAGCAGCGAGGTCTGATTCCCGTAATGCACTACGCCGTACTCTTTCCTGGTCAGGGCAGTCAGGTCGTCGGCATGGCCGAAGATGTGATTTCGAGCCGGGCCGACCTCCTCGGGCAAGCAGCCAACGACCTCCTCGGCTGGGATCTCGCCGCAACGATTCGCAACGGGCCTCAGGAGGTCCTGACGCGGACCGACCGGGCCCAGCCGAGCCTCTACGGCACCGCCTACGCCCTCTGGGAAGCGTTTTCTGCCGAGGTCACGCAGCCGCCGCGGGCGGCCGCCGGCCACTCGCTCGGCGAGTACACCGCGCTGGCAGCAGCCGGAGCGGTTGACTACTGGGACGGTCTGTCCCTCGTCGCCGCCCGGGGCCGAGCCATGGCGGAAGCAGCGGCCGCCAATCCCTCATCGATGGCAGCGCTACTCGGCGCCGATGGTGAGAAAGCCGAGAAGATCGCCACCGACCGCCGGAATGCCGGAGGTCGTATCTGGGTAGCCAATCTCAACGCCCCCGGCCAGGTCGTTGTGGCCGGCGGTGTCGAGGACATCGACTGGCTGGTGGGCGCCGCCCGCGATCTCGGAGTGCGCCGGGCGGTCAAACTCGACGTCGCCGGGGGTTTTCATTCACCGCTGATGGCGTCTGCGGCATCCGCTCTCGGCGCCGCCCTGGCCGACGTCGAGTTCACCCCGGGAGCCTTCCCGGTGTACTCGAATGTGGCAGCCGCCCCCGCCACCGACGTCGCTGCCAGCCTCGGCGATCAGTTGACCCACCCGGTGCGCTTCGAAGAATCGATCCAGGCCATGACCGCCGCTGGTATTGATACGTTCATCCACGTCGGGCCCGGCGATGTGACCGCGGGGCTCGCCAGGCGGATCGCCCGCGAGGCGACGACCCATGTCGTTTCGACCCTCGAAGAGGCGTCCGCCGTTGCCGCCGGGCTTTCCGTAAAATGATTTCCGGCTGGGAGAGCCGGGCGGCGGCACTGACACCGCTTGCCCTCGACAGGAGAGAGTCATGAAACGTGCAACCGTTACGGGTTGGGGCAAGTGTGTCCCTCCTGCTGTGCTGTCCAACTTCGACCTGGAACAGGTCATGGATACGACGGATGAATGGATCCACACCCGCTCCGGGATCAAGGAGCGTCGTGTGTGTCACGTCGAGACGTCGGATATGGCGGCTGTGGCCGGACAGCATGCAATCGCGGCGGCCGGACTCGACCCGGAAGACATCGACATGCTTCTCGTTGCCACGTGTACCCCGGATCGGCTCATTCCGTCGGCGGCGGCCATGGTTCAGGCCAAGATCGGTGCTCATAACGCGGGGACTCTGGACATCAACGCAGCCTGCACCGGGTTCCTCTACGGGATGGGCATCGCGACCGGAATGATCGCGGGGGGCCTGGCGACGCGGGTGCTCGTGATCGGCGCCGAGAAGCTGTCTGCCTTCCTCAACCTCAGAGAGCGCACCACGGCCGTGCTGTTCGGTGACGGTGCCGGTGCGGTGGTTCTCGAGGCCTCCGACGATCCCGAAGAAGGTGTGCTTGGCATGGAGTTGGGTTCCGACGGGCGGCTGACGCAACTGCTGACCGTCACCCATACGGGCACCGAATACCCGCCGGAAGCACCGCCATACGAGGAGCGCACGATCTGGATGGAAGGTCGCGAGATCTTCCGGAACGCGGTGGTCAAGATGGCCGAGGCGGCTTCTAACGTGCTGGAGCAGGTCGGCCTCACGCTCGAAGATGTCGATCTTCTGGTGCCGCATCAGGCCAACATTCGCATCATCGACGCAACCGCCAAGCGGATGGGGCTCAGTCCGGAGCAGGTCTACGTGAACATCGCCTCCTACGGCAACACATCGGCCGGCACCATCCCAATTGCCCTCACCGAAGCGTTGGAAGAGGGAAGAGTCAATCCTGGGGATCTCATTGTCTTCGTTGCATTTGGTGGCGGTCTGACCTGGGGAGGGGCCGCCGTGCGGTGGGGACGGCGCACCAAGCCGGTGAACGCAAGCGACGCCGCATTGCCTCCAAACGAAAAGACCGGCCTCCAGCTGCTCGCGGCGCGGCCGCGAACCTGAGGTAGACGGATATGGATCCCAAAGTAGTTCTCATCACGGGCGCCTCGCGTGGCATCGGCCGCGCGGTCGCCGAGCATTTCGCTGCCCTTGGCCACAAGATTGCCATCAACTACGCAGGCAACAAGGCAGCCGCTGCCGAAGCTGCGGCCGCGGTGCAAGCCGCCGGCGGCGAGGCTCTCACGGTCGCCGCGGATGTGGGCGACTCCGACGCGGTCGCCGGCTTGTTCGAGACGGTCGGCGCCGAAATGGGGCCGGTCGAGATCCTCGTCAACAACGCCGGGATCACCCGAGACGACCTCATGCTCCGCATGAAGGTGGACCAGTGGGACGACGTCATCAACACGAACCTCCGCTCCGTCTACCTCTGCTCCAAAGCGGCGCTGCGCGGCATGCTGCGCGCCAAGTGGGGGCGGATCATCTCGGTTGGCTCGGTCTCGGGCCTATCGGGCAACCCGGGACAGGCCAACTATGCCGCGGCCAAGGCCGGCATCGTCGGGTTCTCCAAATCTCTCGCCAAAGAGGTCGGCTCACGGGGCATAACGGTGAACGTTGTCGCCCCCGGATTCATCGCAACGGACATGACCGCGGCCCTCGGCGAGGACGTCACGTCTTCGGCCGCGGAGCGGATTGCTCTCGGCCGGCTCGGGACTCCGCAGGAGGTGGCTTCGGCTGTGGGCTATCTTGCGTCCGACACGGCTTCGTACATCACCGGCCAGACGATCGTCGTTGACGGCGGCCTGGCTCTATAACCAAATCAACCAAGAAGGGGATCACCCACAAATGGAACGCTCGGAAATCGAAACAAAGATGGTTGACCTGCTGGTCGAGGAGCTCGGCATCGAACGAGAGAAGATCGCGATGGGCTCGAAGTTCGAGGAGGACCTCGAGGTCGATTCCCTGGGGGTTGTGGAGCTGCTGATGGCGCTCGAGGACAACTTCGATGTCAACATCCCCGACGAAGAGGCGGAGAACATCTCGACCGTCAGTGAGGCGGTCGACATCGTTGCGGCCAAGGTGAACGGCTGACCGCGAGCGTTCGTCGCTCCGTATCGATAGAGGAGGTCGCGTGGCGCGCAGGCGTGTAGTCATCACCGGTCTAGGGACGGTCAATCCGCTCGGCCAGAGTGTCGCCGAGACCTGGAAGAACGCGCGTGAGGGCGTCTCCGGCGTCGGCCGGATTACCCACTTCGACCCGACCGAGTTCCGCGCCCAAATCGCCGCCGAGGTGGCCGGATTCGACCCCGAGGAGTACATCCCCCGCAAAGAAGTGAGGCGACTGGACCGGAACGCCCAGTTCTTCTGGGCTGCAGCGAGCCAGGCCCTCAAAGACGCCGGACTGTCTTATGACGAGGACGACCCGGCAGCCTTGCGCGCCGGCGTGGCCTGCGGGTCGGGGATCGGCGGCATCATCACGTTCCAGGATGAGGTCGGCGTCCTGCGCGACCGGGGTCCCGGGCGGGTGTCGCCGTTGGCAATCACGAAGATCATCTCCAACATGGCCGGAGGCCTGGCGTCGATCGAGTTCAACCTGTTCGGCCCCAACATCTGCACCGTCACGGCCTGCGCCGCCTCGGCGAACGCCATCGGCGACGCTGCCGAGATCATTCGCCGCGACGATGCCGACGTAATGCTCTCCGGCGGGGCGGAAGCCGGCATCGTGGAGTTGTCGGTCGCCAGCTTTGCGTCGGCGCGGGCGCTGAGCACCCGCAACGATGACCCTGCCGCCGCCAGCAGGCCGTTCGACGCGGATCGCGATGGCTTCGTCATGGGGGAGGGTGGTGCCGTGCTGATCCTCGAGGAGCGCCAGCACGCTCTCGATCGCGGCGCAACCATTTATGGCGAGGTGCTGGGCTACGGCATGTCGGCGGACGGTTATCACATCACCATGCCGCGACCGGGTGGTGCCGGGGCGGCGCGCGCGATGCAGCATTCATTGCGTGACGCCGGACTCGGGCCCGGCGACATCGACTACATCAATGCTCACGGCACCTCGACCCCGGCGAACGACTCAACTGAATCTTCCGCGGTCAAGGCTGCTTTCGGAGATCTCGCGTACAAGATCCCGGTTTCCTCGACGAAGTCGATGACCGGGCACCTCCTCGGAGGTGCGGGAGCGCTGGAGGCGATGTTGTGCGTGCTGGCAATCCGCGACGGCGTCATCCCGCCGACCATCAACTACGAGACGCCCGATCCGGAGTGTGATCTCGACTACGTTCCCAACGAGGCTCGTGAGGCTTCCGTCGGGAACGTAATGACCAACTCGTTCGGGTTTGGCGGCCACAACGTCGCCCTGGTGTTCGGCCCACCGAGTTAGCCCTGGTCCGGGCCCAGAGGTGGATCGGGACGGCGGCCTTCGGCGTACTCCTCGAACGAGCGCACGGCCAGTGCTACGACTAGGCCGATCCCGAGCAGCGAACCGATTCCGGCCACCGTGGCCCCGGCAACCTCAACCCGTGGGCAGCTCCCCGGCAGACACAGCGCACGAACGATCTCGCGCCCGATCCATCCGCCGATGATGCCGCCGATCGCGATCGACGGCCCGACCGCCCGTCGTACGCCCGCCCGGGCCATCAGCCGACCCGCGGCCAGCCCGAGAACCAGCCCGACAAACGACCACCCGGGCCCGGGAGTGAACAGCAGTCCTGCCACCCATCCGACGGCCGCCATCACCGCGACGAGCGCCGCGTCGGCCGGATCGGTCATTCCGTGCCCTCTTGACGAGGTCGTACGGGGCGAGGTCCCGGCAGTGTGTCGAGAAGCGGGCTGGCGGCGAGCCACACCTCTTTCGTCCAGGCCAGCCATGTCAGGCCGGCTCCCGCAGCCAGGATGAGTGCGGCCCCGACCGCCGAGGCGGCAGTCGCAGCAACGAGTGCCAGCGGTGCGAGAAGCAGTCGCCCCGCCCATACGGCCCAGAGGTTGGCCTTGCCGTAGCCCCACGCAATCACGATGCCGGCCGCGCCCAGCAAGCCCTGACGGAACTCGACGCCGCCCGGAGATGCCACCCCGAGAAGCGGAACGAGCGCCAGCGATCCGATGATGAAGAGCATCGGCTTGACGCCCGGCCCGTCGGCGGACGGAAGCCGGCGCAGCCAGCCGCTCAGCCATTTGCCCTGGACGCCGACGACACCGAGCCCTGTTGCTACCAGGGCCGCGATGGCCCATCCGCGCAGCGGGGTGACCGTTGCGAGCAGCACCTCGGCTGTCAGCAGGCCTCGTGCCAGGTTGCGTGCCCAACGACCGCGTGGGATGAGCAGGCCCACAGTGGCAATCACGGAGAACATGAGCAGCCCGATGCTGATCAGAACGCCGGAATCCAGGGCGAATGGCTCATCGGGATTCGAGGCGAGCGTGAGGCTCCACAGCGAGGCCCCCACCACGAGCAAGACGGCGATGGACTGGGGGGCACGGCTCATTGGATCATTATCGCCGCAGCGCCGGCGCTGCCGGAACGGCTACTGCTCCGGCCGCGTGTCGACCGTGCCCGGGACCCGGGTGTTCCCGAGAGTCGAGAAGTAACGGTATATCCCCGGCTCGTACTCGCTGAAATCAACTTCGAACGTGTCCCCGGGCGTCAGCAGCGGGCTCTCGAACTCGCCGTTGCGGGCAATGACCGTGTACTCCCTTTCGGCGACGTCCTCGTGGACCCAGCGCACGATTGGGGTCTTGGTGAGGTCGACATCGAGGACAGACGGCCGGAAGGAGCCGTT
>CAMYIJ010000102.1 GCA_947258375.1 uncultured Acidimicrobiaceae bacterium | reverse complement strand
TCGACGCGATAGCCGGCGGCATCCTGCCCGCCCGGCACGCGGACGCGGCGGAACGTCCTGGGCTCGAGGCGCACCTTGTCGGCCGCGAGCCGGTCGGAACCGAGAGGCTGGATAGTGATCGTGACTGCCTCCGCCGAGGTGTTGAGCAGCCAGATTGAACTCCTGCCGCCGACGTCGCCACCTGCACCCGGCAGTAGCCAGCTGAACGCAGCCTTCGGAGCGCCGACGGTGGCCGCGATACGCGAGCCGGCGTCGACCGGATCGGTTTCGTCCGGATCCGCGGTGATCTCCGGGACATCCTCTGCCACGACTGTGACCGCGACCGCCGCCGTGGCCCGTACCCGGATTCCGACCGCCCGGTTCGTCTGATCGGCAATCGGGAACGCCATCGGCCGACCTGCCTCGATCGTTCCGGTGAACGCCGACTGCAGATCCGAGTTCTGCGTGTACAGATCAACGTCGACGTCAACCGCGAACGTGTTGGGGTTCCAAACGGAGAGCCGCGGGGCGAGCCCCGCCAACGTGGCAGTCGGGAACTCCCACACGGTCGACAGCCCGGTCGCCGGCCAGCTGGCTTCGTCGAGCTCACGACGCTGAATCACCACGGGAATGACGGTGCCCTCATCGGCGCTCACCGTGATCGCAAGGTCGTCGAGGAAGGGGATTGCCTCGGCGAGATCGATGTCGACCCAGCTTCTCCCCACGATGTCTATCGATTGGAGGTCCGGCAGCGCTTCGCTGCCGAGCTCACTCGAGGCCCGCACGGCGACCTTGGCATTGTCGGGAATCGGGTTGAAGAGACGGAGCACTAGGTCGTAATCGTTGCGCGTGGTGAGACCTGCCAGATGCCAGAGCTTGGGAATCGACCCGACGCACCGATCACCACTGCGGGCGGTGAGCCCCGCCACAACGGCGGTGGCGGTAGCCGGCCCGTCGGAGAACTCGATGAAGCCCGGGGCGTCACCCCGGTTCACGATCTCCGCGGCGTCGAGAACCATAGCTCCCGGCCCCTCGATCGACCGCGACCCAAGATCCGCCGGCTCGCCGACTCGCGGATCCGGATGGGTGAAGTCGACCTCGACATCGGGGACCGCGGCGAGCGCCAGGTATGACGACCGACTCGCGCCCGAGTTGATCCAGGGACAGTGCCACACGCTCGGCAACCCGGAGGCCGCGACAATGGGCTCGATCCGCTCCGTGAACTCGGGCCCGGCCTCAGCCGCCGGCTTGGGAAGGCTGGCCGCCAGAAGGACCACAACCAGCACCAGTCCCGACCCCGCAATACGGCCCAATGTTGTCCCGCTCACCAGCGCCTCCTCAAGATCGCCGACGCCACCGCCAGCCCAATTCCGCCCCACAGCGCAAGACGGCCCTCGCGGCGCTCCGGGCCCGGCGCGAACTCGATCGAACCTGAAGAGCCGTCGAGAGTCATCGCCCAATCGTCCGGTTCGGAGTCGAGCCCCCAGCCCGGATGGGCGTTCTCGCGGACCACAACGCTGGAAGCAGGCTCTCCCGTGTACACGGTCCCTGCCCAGCTCCATGGTGTGCCATCCGAGGTCAGGGCGCGCGCGGCATCGTCGGCATCGACCAGGAACGCGGGGCGCCTCAAGCCGTCGAGGCGCACCAGATCGAGCTGGCCGACGAAGCTGGCACTCAACGGCGTCTCGTCCATTGCGAGGATCCAGCGGATGCCGAAATCGGCCAATTGCTCACCGGCGCGGAAGGCCTCGCCGTCGACCACTCCCTCGAGAACGGACTCGAGAGCCGCGTCAACCGGACCGGCCTCGGGGAGATCGACTTCCCACAGCCTGGGCAGCGGTGCCGAGACCACTCGATAGGCGGCCCCCTGCACTCGACGCGAGGTGCCCGGTAGCGATTCCGGCGGGCCGATCATGAGAACGCGGGCGGTCGAGCTGTCGTCGGTGGATACGCTGGTGAACCGGAGAGCCACCGACAGGTCATCGGCCGGGAGCCCCGCACGGCCCGGCGCCAACACCAGCAGGGTGCTCACAACGACAACGGCGGCACCAAGTGCCCCGACCGCGACGAGGGCGCGCCGCACACCTGCGAGCAGATCGATCCGCCGCAACGATTCGAAGGCGGCGCCCACAGCAATCGCCGTCCCCAGCGCGACAGCGGCGAGGCCGAGGATTTCCACGTGTCGACCCCCGCCCTGGGAAGCTGCCCGAGCAGCCACGGCACCGGCGGCACCGATGAGGGCTCCCCACAGGCCGAGCCGCCACAGTCCGTCGGGAGCGGCCACGATCGTTGCTCCGGCTGCGGTGAGGGTCGCCACCAGCAGCACGGTCCCCGGTACCCAGAACGCTTCTCCCGCTCGGAGATACGCACCAATGTCGGCTGAGGTGATCCACGGCCGCAGCAACGGAATGGCGATGGCGGCGCCGGCCGCGGCGATGAAGGCAGCAAGCCACGCCTGCTTGTCTCGCAATTCGACGACCCCGCGGATCACAAGTGCCGCCACCGGCAGCACAAGTAGTTCCGGGCTGATATTCCCCAAGAGGGCCGCCGCCCAGCCGGCAGCCAGAACGCGGCCCAGACGTCGCAGCCACGTGGGCGGCCACGGGGCGACTGCCACTCGCATGACCCAGGGCACCACCGCCATCCCGACGAGGCCCGCCACCTCGCCGCTTCCAGCAACTGCGCGCGCCGCCGGGCCGGCCATCAGCGCCATACCGGCGAGAATGCCCGGGACCGAATCGACCGACCAGGTTCGCAGTAGGCGGGTTGTGCCCCAGATACCTCCGATGAACGCCAGGAGCACGAGGGAACCCGCGGCGAGATCGGCCCGGTCGAACAGGAGTTGCTGCCACACACCCGCTATGCCGAGGAAAGGCGGCAGCTGCTCGGTGCTGCCGAACCCTGCCGGATTCCAACCACCGGCGTAGGCAGCAACGGCGTCGGCACCGCGAGCCGGCAAAGGCAGGCTGAACCCGCTTGCAGGGAAACCTGACCAGACAACCCGCGTCGCGGTGAACGAGAAGAAGAGAGCGGCCAAACCGACCCCAAATGCCGGGCGCCGAATCTCGCGCGCCAGCGAGGTGAGCCCAACTCTTTCCTCCGCGGGGAATCGCTCCCGCGCCGCGTCGACGAGTTCGGTCCACAACGTCTTGAGCGCGGCAGAACCGCGCAACTGATAGCGAAACAACTCGGCATCGCCGGCAACCGCGCCGGTCTGTACGGCTTTGCGCGCCCGGAGCGTCGAGGGCAGGCGCGCCAGGTTCCACACCCATGATCGGAGCCAAGTGAGCAACGTCCAACGACCGACAAAGGGAGCCACCACGGCCTCGACCAGACCGATCAGGAAACGCAGCGGGAGAGCCCACAGCAGCGTCAGCGGACTGTAAGCCTTGACCATCGAACGGATGCGGCCCGCCTCCTCCCTCCAATGAGGCGTTTCGGGCTGCTCGGGTACCGCGACCTCAGAGCTGGGGACAACAACGACCCGCGCCCCCAGGGCCCGGCCGCGCTGCGAGAGGTCTATCGCCGCCGCCTCCGGTGCCATCAGCGGGTCGGGGCCACCGATCCCCTTGGCGAGATCCCGCCTGACGAGTACTGAGGCACCGGCGATTGCTGCAACATCGCGCACGACGTCGTACTGGCCGGCGTCGAGCTCGTCCTCGTCCAGACCGAGATACGGAACATCAAAGACGTCGGTTGCGATACCGACCGACACCAGGCGATCGGGGTTCTTCAGCTCCAGCAGCTTCGACCCGGCCACCCCCGCCCCGACTCGTTCAGACTCGAAGACGAGGGCGTACAACGCGTCCGGCCGTGGGACGGCGCCCGCGGCCAAGAGCCAAACGTGAGTGACGACCGGCTCGAGCTTGGCCAGCAGCGATTGAATCGACTTCTCCCAATGCACTCCATGCGCAGCCGCGGTCGCCTCGGCGCCGGCGCCGACAATGTAGGTTGCCGCCGGTTCGTACGACTGGGCAACGGCGGCTTCTAGCGTGTGATCCAACGCGGCAGTGCCATCGGCAAGGATGGCCACAACCGCGATAGAAGACGGACCCGAGGAGTGAGAGGACATAGGAGCGCATTTTGGAGGCGTCCGCGAGTTACCGCAATATTCGGACCGTACTCTTGGCCGGCGGGGTCGGTGGTGCCCGTATGGCGCGCGGCCTCGCGGCCGCCGTGGCACCGGATCATCTGACCATCATCGTCAACGTCGGCGACGACTCGCTGATGTACGGCGCCCTCGTATCGGCCGACCTCGACACCGTCACCTACACGCTCGCGGGTATCAACGGCCCCCAGGGCTGGGGCATCGTCGACGACACCCACATAGTGATGGGCCACCTCGAAGAATCCGGCATCGACACGACGTTTCGTCTCGGCGACCGCGACCTGGCTCACTGCCTGGCGCGCACGACGGCCCTCGCCGACGGGATGACACTGACGGAGTTCACCGCGCGGGCATGCGATCGGTTCGGCATACAGTGCACGATCCTGCCCGCGACCGACGACCCGGTTCGCACCAAGATCGAAACACCGGGCGGCGAGGTTCTCGATTTCCAGGAGTACTTCGTACTCCGCCGTCATGAAGACGCAGTAGCCGGGCTCGACTTCCGTGGCGCTGCAGAGGCCCGACCGGCGCCGGGATGCGTGGCGGCCATCGAAGCGGCCGACGTGGTGGTGATCGCCCCGTCCAATCCCCCGCTTTCGATCTGGCCGATGCTCGCCATGGATCGGCTGCGCTCCGCCGTGCAGCAGCATCCCACCGTTGTCGCCATCTCGCCCCTCATCGGAGGCCGTGCCATCAAGGGACCCCTCGTCGAGGTCATGGGGGGGCTGGGCCTTTCCCCGTCCAACGCAGGCATCGTTGCCGCCTACGACGATGCGTTGACCCACTTTGTGATCGACAGCTCTGATGCCTCCGATGCGGAAGAGCTCTCACGGCTGGGCGTCTCCGTCATCGTCGCCGACACGCTGATCGCCGAGCCGGAAGCCGCCGGCCGTCTGGCGGGCACCGTCCTCGATCGTATCGGCGCTCCGCCGACCCGGTAGCGTCGCCGCCCCAAGTAGATTCTCAGTGCCCTTTCCACCCAGGGAGGAATCCTGGCCAACTCCGTAGAGATGTTTCCCATCCAGGGAATCGGCGAGGTCGTTTCAGGTGATGACGTCGCAGGGTTGCTCTGGGAGGCCATCACCGCCGGACCGATCACAATCACGGACGGCGACATCGTCGTGATCACGCACAAGATCGTGTCGAAGGCGGAAGGCCGGGTCGCGTCTGCCGCCACTGATGCGGAGTACCGCGCCGCGGTTCTCACTCAGGCAGCCGCGATCATTCGGCGCCGCGGGGATCTCGTCATCACCCAAACCCACCATGGTTTCATCTGCGCCAATTCCGGAGTCGACCGCTCCAACATCGAGGGCGATCGAATCGTCCTGCTTCCGGAGCGACCCGATCGTTCGGCGGCCACGATCAAGAAGCGGCTGGAAGCCCTCAGCGGGGCCACTATCGCCGTGATCATCTCCGACACTTTTGGCCGGCCGTGGCGGCGCGGTCTCACCGACATCGCGATCGGTGTCGCCGGCATGGCCGCCATCAACGACTTGCGCGGCACCACAGACATGCACGGAAGGGTGCTCGAAGTGAGCGAGGTCGCGGTGGTCGACGAGATCGCCGGAGCCGCCGATCTGGTCATGGGTAAAAGCACAGGCATCCCGGCAGCCATCGTCCGCGGGCTCACCTGGGAACCGGCCGCGGGTCGCGCTACCGACCTGGTCCGCCCGGCCGCAGAAGACATGTTCCGCTGATGCCGGAACTACCCGAGATCGAGGCCTACATCGCGGCACTGGACCGCCGGGTCACCGGTGAGCCCCTCGTCGGAATCCGGATCGCGTCGTTCTCGCTGCTGCGGACATACGATCCACCCGTGGAAACGGTGCTCGGCAAACAGGTCGAGTCGTTGTCGCGTCTCGGCAAACGGATCGTGCTCAATCTCGAGGACGGCTTTCATCTAGTGATTCATCTCATGGTCGCCGGGCGCCTGCACTGGCACCCGCCGGGCAAGGCCGTTCCGAGGAAGTACGGGCTGGCCGCCTTCGACTTTCCGGCGGGAACGCTGCTCCTGACCGAGGCCGGCACCAAGCGGCGCGCCTCGCTGCATGTGATCGTCGGTGAGGCAGCGCTCGCGGCTCTCGATCCCGGTGGGATCGAGGTCGCCGAGGCCACCTTCGAGGAGTTCCGCGCCGCGCTGGTGGCCGAGCGGCATACCCTGAAGCGAGCTCTCAGCGATGCCCGGTTCATCTCCGGTATCGGCGGCGCTTTCGCCGACGAGATCCTCCATGCCGCCCGGCTGAGCCCCCTCCAGATGAACACCAACCTCGACGACGACGAGATAGCCCAACTGTTCGGCGCCGTTCGCGATGTGATGGCGCGGTGGACCGACATCCGAATCGCCGAGACGGGCGACGGGTTTCCGGAGAAGGTCACTGCATTCCATGCCGACATGGCTGTCCATGGCAAGTACGGCGAGCCCTGTCCGGTGTGTCAGACCGCGGTGCAACGAATCGTCTACGCGTCGCGAGAAACCAACTACTGCCCGACCTGCCAAACGGGAGGAAAACTCCTGGCCGATCGCTCGCTGAGCCGCCTCCTCAAGAACGATTGGCCCGCCACGATCGACGAGTTGTAGCGCTCGGAACGCGCTCAGTTATCTCTCGATTCTGCCGAACAAAGGGGAGGGAAGCGTCCACGCCGGCGGTACACTTCACCCGCTGCCGGCCAGGGAAACTGGCATGATTCGCCCGGGCAATCGCCCGTGACTCTTCGGAAAAGGAAATCCACCACATGACACGGCGAGCACTGATATCCGGGATTACCGGGCAAGACGGCTCATACCTCGCAGAGCTACTGCTCGACAAGGGCTACGAGGTCCATGGCATCGTGCGCCGCTCTTCGACATTCGGGACCGAGCGCATCGACCACCTCTACCTCGATGCTCACGAAACGGAAGCCAGGATGTTCCTTCACTACGGTGATCTCACAGACGGCAACACGATGACGCGCCTCCTCACCGATATCCATCCGACAGAGGTCTACAACCTCGGCGCGCAGTCCCACGTCGCGGTCTCGTTCCTGAACCCCGTCTACACAGCCGATGTCACGGCATTGGGAACCCTGCGGCTGCTCGAGGCCATCCGGATGGTCGACCCGTCGATCCGGTTCTACCAGGCCTCGTCCTCGGAGATGTACGGCAAGGTCGCCGAGATTCCGCAGTCCGAGAAGACACCATTCCATCCTCGAAGCCCATACGGGGTCGCCAAGGTCTTCTCGTTCTGGCAGGTCGTCAACCACCGCGAGTCATACGGCATGCATGCTTCGAACGGGATCCTGTTCAACCACGAGTCGCCGCGCCGCGGCGAGACGTTCGTCACCCGCAAGATCACCAGGGCCGTGACCCGCATCAGCCTCGACCTGCAGCGGAAGCTGTATCTCGGGAACCTCGACGCCGAACGCGACTGGGGTTTCGCCGGAGACTATGTCGAAGCAATGTGGCTGATGCTCCAACAAGACGAGCCAGAAGACTTCGTCATATCGCTGGACGAGCGCCACTCCGTGAGAGAGTTCGCCGAGCTGGCGTTCTCCAAGATGGGACTCGACTGGGAGGAGTACGTCGAGATCGACCAACGCTACTTCCGTCCCGCCGAGGTTGAAGTCCTGCAGGGCGACTCAACAAAGGCACGCACCAAACTGGGATGGAAACCCAAGGTGTCCTTCGAGGAGCTCGTAGACATGATGCTCGAATCCGATCTGGCGCTCGCCAAGCAGGAGAGAACGCTCGTCGACGCCGGTCACAAGACCGTCGAGTGGCGGAAAGGCGAGAACCTGTGACCGACCTTCAGGGCAAGCGGGTCCTCCTCACCGGCGGTGCCGGGTTCCTGGGCCGGGTGGTCACCGGCGAGCTCGAGGCGCGCGGTGTTGGCGAGATCATCGTGCCGCGGAGCGCCAAGTACGACCTCACCGAACAGGACGCCGTGCGCGACCTGTACCGCGACAGCCGCCCCGAGATCGTGATCCATCTGGCGGCCGAAGTAGGGGGAATCGGGGCCAACCGCGCCAACCCCGGCCGCTACTTCTTCGCCAACATGGCCATGGGCCTGCACGTCATCGAAGAGGCTCGCGCCAACCAGGTCGAGAAGGTCGTCCAGGTGGGAACGGTGTGCGCCTACCCGAAGTTCGCCACGGTCCCGTTTCGCGAAGACGACCTGTGGAGCGGCTATCCCGAGGAGACCAACGCCCCGTACGGCATAGCCAAGAAGAGCCTGCTGGTGATGCTCCAGGCCTACCGCGAACAGTACGGGCTCAAGGGCATCTACCTGCTACCGGTGAACCTGTATGGACCGGGTGACAACTTCGACCCCGAGAGCAGCCACGTGATCCCGGCCCTGGTCCGCAAGTTCGTCACCGCACGCGATCAAGGCGACCCGGAAGTCGTTGCGTGGGGTACGGGCTCAGCCAGCCGCGAGTTCCTCTATGTCGACGATGCCGCCAGAGGGATCGTCATGGCGACCGAGCATTACGAGGGGCAGGAGCCGGTCAACATCGGCACCAGCCACGAGATAACCATCAAAGACCTGGTCGAGCTGATCGGACGGCTCACCGGCTACGAGGGCACTATCCGCTGGGACACCACCAAGCCGGACGGCCAGCCGCGCCGCAAGCTCGATACGTCACGCGCCCGTGAGCTCTTCGGCTTCGACGCGGCGATCGGCCTCGAAGAGGGCCTGCGGCGGACCATCTCATGGTGGGAGGCCGACCGCAATGACTGAACGGGCCTATTCGTTCCCGCCGAAACAGAACGTGGTCGGCACCCGGATCTCCCTGTTGACCTTCGAGGACTTGATGGCGTCGTTCGATGCCCGCCCCCGGGACCGCGCCACGATTGTCACCATCACCAACGTCCACGCCGTCATGACGGCGCGGCGTGACCCTGAGCTGCGGCGGGCCCTCGACGCTGCCGACATCTCGACGCCCGACGGGATGCCTATTGCCTGGGCATTGCGCTCGATGGGCAATCCCGACCAGGAACGGGTCTACGGGGCGAAGGTCACGACCACGGCTCTCGAAACGGGCCTCGATCGCGGCTGGCGGCACTACTTCTACGGCTCGACCGTTGAGACGCTCGGCAACCTGCGTGCCGCCCTCGAAGAGCAGTATGAAGGTATCGAGATCGCCGGCACACACTCGCCTCCGTTTCGGGATCTCGAGGCCGCAGAAGAGGACGCGATCGCTGCCGAGATCATGGAGACGAAACCCGACTTCGTGTGGGTCGGCCTCGGTATGCCGAAGCAGGAGAAGTGGATGCTCCGCAACAAGCACCGCTACCCGGGGGTCGCCCTCGTCGGAATCGGAGCCGCCTTCGACTTCCTCGCCGGGACCAAGCCAGAAGCGCCGGCGTGGATGCAGAAGGCGGGCTTGGAGTGGATCTTCCGCCTGGCGTCGGAGCCGCGCCGCCTATGGCGCCGCTACATCTTCAACAACCCGGCGTACCTGCTCGCGTGGGCCAGGCAGGCGATCGTTTGGAAGCTGCGCAACCGCAGGGCTTGAACTAGTAGACCGTCGCACAATTAATCACGGCGTCTCTGCGGCCGCTAATTGTGCGACAGACCACTAGATGTCGTGCGTCCGGAAGTAGTCGACTGTGGCGGCCAGCCCGTCTTCGAGCGTCGTCCACGGCTCCCAGCCCAGGTGTTCCTTGGCGGCGCCCACGTCGAGCACTGAACGATCCAGGTCGCCCGGCTTGGCCTCGGCGTACACGGGCTCGATGTCGACGCCGGTCTCAGCAAGGAGCATTCGCAGAAGCTCGTTGACGGAGGTCTCGATGCCGGTCGCGATGTTGAGGTACCGGTTGCCACCGCGCGCCGCCGCCCTGATGCACGCGTCCGCCACATCACTCACATATACGTAGTCGCGCCGGGCGGTGCCGTCTCCGAAGATCGTCGGGACTTCGTTGGCCAGGAGCTTCTTGGTGAAGATCGCCACTACACCCGCCTCGCCGTGCGGATCCTGTGCCGGCCCGTAGACGTTCGAGTAGCCGAGTGACATGAAGTCGAGGTCGAAGGCCCGGCTGTAGTAACCCATGTAGTCGTCTGCCACCTTCTTGGCGACGCCGTACGGAGACTCCGGCACGCGCGGCACGGTTTCGGGCGTCGGGAAGATGTCGACATCGCCGAACGTCGCTCCCCCGGATGATGCGAAGATGAATCGCTCCGCTCCCGCCTGGGCCGCCGCCTGAAGAACGTTCACGGTGCCGACGACATTGATCGAAGCGTCGAGTGCCGGCTCGACGACCGATTTCCTGAGGTCGATCTGAGCCGCCTGGTGGAACACGACCTCGGGACGAAAGTGCCCAACAACGTCGTTGAGTTCGTCGGCGCGGATGTCCATCTGATGGAAGTTCACGGCTCCCGTTGCCCGGGCATCGACGAGACGTTCCAGTTTGCCGGAGCTGAGGTCATCGATCACCAGGACCTCACTGCCCTCGTCAACCAGCCTGCCGACGAGATGCGAACCGATGAAGCCGGCACCGCCCGTGACGATGGCTCTGCTGATCATTTCTCCAACCTTCCGCTGTTGAGCAGCGTCAAGCTACCAGTCCTTGGGGAGCGTCAGGATGCGCGCCGAGACCGACTAGTAGGCGCCTTTGCCTGACAGCACGGCGGGGATCGTCTTGACGAGGATCTCGGCGTCCCTCGCGAGGTCCCACGTGTCGATGTACTCCAGATCGAGGTCGATCCAGGTGTCGAAGTTGAGGTCGGCACGGCCGCTGATCTGCCAGATGCATGTGATTCCCGGCTTCACCGTGAGGCGTCGGTAGGCGCGCAGATCGTAGGCGGCAACTTCTTCCGGCAGGTGTGGCCGCGGGCCGACAAGTGACATCTTGCCCGAGAGCACGTGTGCCAGCTGTGGCAGCTCATCGATCGACAACTTGCGGATGACCCTGCCGACCTTGGTGATGCGCGGGTCGTTCCGGATCTTGAAGATCGGCCCGTCCATCTCGTTGAGTTCCTTCAGCTGCGGCTTCTCGTACGCCGCGGTCGTGCGCATGGAACGGAACTTCACGAAATCGAACAGCTCGCCGTCGCGACCGACCCGTGGTTGCTTGAAGAACACAGGTCCTTTCGAGGTGAGCTTGATCGCCAGAGCCGTGGCCAGCAGTAGCGGCGCCAACACGAGCAGCGCGAAAGTAGCCACCACGATATCGACGGCTCGCTTGAAGGCCAGTTGTGTGCTCGTGGCCGCAGCCAGCCCGCGCGGACGAAGCTTGTCGAGCTCGACTACCGGCTCCGCGGTGCGGAGATCGATCACCGTGGCAGTGTGACCGTCTGTATCGTGGCCGTCTGTATCGCTACCCTCGATCTCCCGAGGGGTTATCTCCCGACGTGACTCTGCGGCGTCGCGGTGGATGTTTTCAACATTGTGAGTCGCCCGGACCGCATCGACATCAATGTCGACCTCGGTCTCAGCTCCCGTTGCATCGGCAGCCAATTTGCCCTGTTCCCCTGTCTAGCCCAATAGCCTTTGTCTAGCCCAATAGCCTTTTTGCCAAATGAGGTGAGCCCCCTACCTGGACCCTACCTATTCGTCTCCGTCACCGAGCCAACACCTTCCAAAGCGGGAGATTCGATTCGTGTGACCCAACTTGAGTAATGATAGCGGCGAACGCTCTGGGCGCGCAAGAACCAACACTGGGTTACATGGGCTGGCTAGTCACCAATTTAGGTTCAACCACGGAGGGTGCTTGAAATGCCAACTTGACCTAGTAACCTAAAGGCGCTAGAAACCGCTCTGTGTGTCGCGGCTGCGCGCTGGATGAGGACGCGGCACACGCGGAGTCGATCGCCGGGGATCGACCAGATTGGACAACTGAGTCGAGAGCATCTCTGCTCTCCCACCGGTGGGCGCCGCAGCCCGCGGCCACCGGATGGGCCGGACGTCCGGCCGTGTGAGGAACATGGCCGGAGTCTGAGCAAGAGCAGAGTTTTCAGACAAGAAAATGCTCAAGAACACTCAAAGTGGTCCCGATCAACACTCACTGGAGTCGCCGTTGGCGCGCTGCGTCCGACGATTCCGGCTCGACCTACACGTCGAAGTGAGGAGCGATTGGTGGCTCGAGCGCAACGCTGGCCGGTGTGAGGACACCGGTGCGCAGACGAGTGGTCCACAAAACCGAAGGGGTATATTTTGTACCGGGCAACAGGATTCCTAGCTGAATCGTTCCTTTTCCGATCGCGCGCGTCGCGATGGCGGATCGTTCTCGGAGTATTCGCTGCCGTGGCGACCGCGCTCGCCGTGGCATCTGCGCTACCCGCCACAGCCGCCGGCGACGATGACGGCTACATCACGCTGTCGGGTAATGACTACCTGACGAGCGACACGTTCGGCCACGGCAACGGCGACATGGACTTCATCTTCTATGCGGCCGCGGACGATTGGTCGAATGGCAAGCTGCAGACCGTTGTTTCCCACTGGGGATCAACCACCGACAACAAGGCGCTGCGGGTTCACTTCTCAACCAAGGGCCACCTCCAGCTCGTCGTTAGGGACGACAAGGGCAGCGGACACACATACAGCGCCTGGGAAGGTGACCTCGACCTGAAGAACGGACGCGGATACTGGTTCCGGGTGCGATTCAACAGCCGCAACTCCGCTGGATCTGCCGTCAAGTTCTACGTATCAAAAGACCCGATCACGAAGTCCCCGACTTCGGTCAAATGGGGCAGAGCGGTGCGCAAGGCCACCAGCTCCACCGTGACTCCGCACTCGTCTGGTACCCGCTGGATCGTCGGCGGCGCTAACGACGGCCAAGACGATCGATTCCGTGGTGACCTTGGATACGTTGGTGTGTGGCGCAACGGCTGGTCCACCAGC
>CAMYIJ010000101.1 GCA_947258375.1 uncultured Acidimicrobiaceae bacterium | reverse complement strand
TCACCCGCTCGGGGCTCAAGGTCGGGCCCAACACCCTCAACGAGATCCTCTGCATAGGGGAGACCGAAACCACCCTCATCGACATAGACGGCTTGAAGACAGTTCCGACTGGTGGGGACCGCATACCCAACCGCCTCAGGGACTATGTGTTCTTCAGAGACGGGGCCTGCACAGCTGATGGGTGTTCGAGTCGTTACCGGCTCGAAGCGCACCACATCACACCCCGTAGCCAAGGCGGTACCCATGAACCAGACGGGCTCACCCTGTTGTGTTGGTTTCACCACCACATCGTGGTCCACCAACAAGGATTCACCATCGACCCCGAATCTCCACCGAAACGGAGACGATTCCTCGCACCCGGCGTCACCCGAGCCCCACCACCCGAATAGAGGCACACACCCCAGCCCGGCTCGACGAACGCTAAACGCCGAAGCCACTGATCGATCTCGGCTGAACCGACCCCAACCCCCAACCGACAGGCGAACCACTTGACGGCGAACCATTGACGCCCGAGCCTTCGCGCGTGCCTCAACGAGTCGCGGGGCCCCTTCGAAGCGATGCGGCAAGCCGCGGACTCAGGCAAGCGCGAGCCCCGGGTGGCAGCCACACCTGGACAATCCCCCTTGTCGCGGCCGCGGCACAAGGAGGTCGCAACCACACCGGTTCGTCGATTCGAGCTCCGGGGATTCACATACAGGAACCACACCGATTCGCCGGATCTGCCGCACCAACACCACTCCCGCCGAACCGCCCCGAGCCGCACCCCCGCGATCGGCCCCGACCGCAGGTCACCACTCATTCGTAACTCATCAGGCGCCAGCGGCATAAGCGCTAGTCCCCAGCGAGCGTCAGCGACGACTGTGGGGCATCACAATTAGTTAGCTGTCCGTGCGTTCGATGTGCGGCAGATGCATCTGTTCGTGCTCCGCGAGGAAGTGCTGCCAAGCAGGTCGTCTACTGGGATGGTCCACGTCGAAGGCCACGAGATGGTCCCTGACCAACGAGCCCGGGACTCCGGACTTCTCCATCCGACCAATGAGTTCGAGGGCCTCGAGGTCGAGTCTGCGGTGCTGCTGAAGATGGTGATCCCAGGAGTGCAGCATGAATACCTCAGTGACACGTGTCAGATCTTTGGCGCTGCGGTACGCCGCCCAGTGGTAGGCGCCGGTGCTGAGTCGCAACAGGCGGAGTTCTCCCAGTAGCTCGACGGCCGCGTCGAATGTCGCTTCCTCGATGGTCCAACTGTTGGTGACCATGACCGGCTTCGCGGCGGTCTCGGCTTCCGGCTTGTCGTCGTCGGTTGCGTCGGGGACGATCGGAGGGTCGATCTGTTCCAGGACCGGCAACGGCATCCAAGCCGCAATCCCGCCAACCGCAATCGTGAGTAGCGAGAAGGCTACGAGCGATGAATCAGCACCAAAACTTTCGCCTATCGCGCCGGCCGCGATGGCGCCCAGGGGAAGGAACCCAAATACCGACAGTACAAAGGCGCTCATTGTGCGCCCGCGGACCCAGTTCGGTGTGAGCAGCTGGAATGTGCTGCTCAGGGTGGAGAGGATCCACGTCCACAACAAGCCGGAGAAGGTGATCGCGATCGCGGTCGCCCAAACGAACGTCGAAAATCCGACCACCACCCCAAAGATCCCAAAGAGAGCAATACACGCCGGAATGACCCGTTGGCCAAACAGCGTTTTGGCGAAGGCTCGGGTGAGGCCCCCCAGTAGGGCGCCAACGCCAAACACGCCGAGAAGCGTTCCATACAACGTGGAATCGCCACCGAGCACGTCGCTCGTGAGGTTGGGAAGCATCGAGCGCAGGGCAGCTGAGGTGAACCCGAACAGCGATCCGACAAGCAGGAGCCACAGGTAGTTGCGTGAGAATCGGAGGTACCTCACTCCGGTCGCGATGGCAATCCCCATAGATCCGCGTTCGCGGTTCCACTCGACATCCTGGGAAACGAAGGCTGCGATGAGAAGGGTGCTGTACCCGATGGCGGCTGCACTGAACGCCCATCCGGGCCCGACGGTGGCGACGATGACTCCGCCGAGAGCCGGTCCCAGTGCGGTGGCGAGCCCTCCCGATGCGGAGGTCAATGAGACGGCGCCGGGCACCAGGCTGGTGGGCACCAGAGCCGGAATGTTTGCCTGCCAAGCCGGGCTGAAGAACGCAACCCCAATGCCAATCGCCAGTTCGAGGGCTACCAGACGGCCGGGCGTCACTAGGTCGAACGACCACAGCGTGGCGAGCCCGAGGGATGCTGTTGCCAGGAGCGCGGATGATGCTACGAGGATCTGGCGACGATCGAGGAGGTCGGCGGCCGCTCCCGCCGGCAGCGACAAGAACAGGAGGGGCAGAGTCGGCGCCGCGATCGCCAGGCTCACCCAGAACGGTGATGAGGTGAGTTCGAGAATGAGCCACGAGGCGGCCACAACCTGGATCAGGTGTCCGAGGTTGAAGACGATCAGCGCCAGCCACAGTCGGCGAAACGTGGCGATACGAAGGGAAGCTACGGACGACGGTTCAACCGTGCTCATTGCGCCGCAGTTCGGACCCCGCCAATCGAAGCGCTGATGCGAGTTCGTCGGCCGCCAGCCAGCTCCCGGTGACCACCAAAGCTATCGAGCCGCTTCCGAGGTCTTCGGGGTGAGCTTCGAGGGCTGCGAGTGTCGCCGCAGCGGCGCCCTCCATGATGCAGCCCGTCTCGCGGAAGCCGAGAGCAATGGCACGGGCGAGGTCGGCCTCTTCAACGAGGACCATCGTTCGCAGGAAACGGTCCATGACGCTGTGTGCCAGGAATCCAGGCCGCTCCGTGGCCAGCCCGCCGGCACTCGTGGCGCAGGCGTGCTCGATCACACGGCCGGCAAGCCAGCTCATTGTGGCCGCGGGAGCGGCCACGGATTGCACTCCGATCATGTTGATAGAGGCGTCCACCATCTGACCGACGAGGAGTGACCCTGCTATCAGATTGCCGCCCCCCACCGGGATGATGATGCTCTCGATGTCAGGTTGAGCTTCGAGGACCTCCCCGACGACTGATGAGGCCCCGGCCATCAGTTCGGGATCCTCGCCGTCTTCCATGTAGACCCCGCCCGCAATGTCGGCCATTTCTCTGGCGGCGGTTTGCGCCTCGCTCAGGTTGGCGCCAATCACGGTGACCGTGGCCCCCAGATTTCGCATGGCCTCGATCTTGTCGGTGAGGGTGTTCAGCGGGGAGCACACCGTCACAGCAAGATCGGCGCGGGAGCCGGCGTACGCCACGCCTTGACCATGGTTCCCGGTGGATGCGGTGTACAGGCCGGTTGGTCCATGCTCGGCGACGATGGAGGGCACCGCGGCCAGCGCGCCGCGGTGTTTGAACGACCGCACCGGTGAGAGGCTTTCGAGCTTGAGGAAGACGTCTCGCCGGTACCGACGCGATAGGGGCCTGGAGTGAAGCAGAGGCGTTGGGTCCTCCGTGCTGCGGATCACGTCCCTTGCCGCCTGGATGTTGGCGGCCTGCGGGATGGCCGCGTCCGGCGGAAGTTGGTGTTCGGGACGTCTCGTGTGGACACCGACTCCCGGTGTCGAGTCGCTCAGGTCGGCTCTCGTTTCGCTCTCGGGCTTGGCTGCGGGCCGCGGAGCCACGATAGAGGATTTGTCAGGCCTTTGACTACCATCGCCCGCATCGATCTCGAGCGTCCACCGTGGGAGTCCAGATGCAGGCAGCACCCGTTGTTCTCCGACCTGAGTGGCTGATCGACGGGGTCGCGTCGGAACCTCGTGAGAACCACGAAATCTGGACCCAGGATCGTGACATTGTGCATTCGGGGCCGGTTGGCCGGCCACTTCCGCCCGATGCCGCGATTGTCGCGATGCCCGGGATGACCCTTCTGCCGGGTCTCATCGACTGTCACGTCCACTATCTGTTCGACTCCGAGGTCGAGCGGGGCAACAGCGTCGAGCTGGCAATCGACACGCCCACCGGCGAAGCCGTGTTGCTCGGGGCGCGCAATGCCCGGCGGGCTCTCGAGGCCGGAATAACCACTGCGCGCAGCGCAGGCGCCCCGGATGACCTCGACATCGTGCTCTCCGAGGCAATCGATCGCGGCGACGTTCCGGGTCCGCGTCTGCTCGCGTCCGGTCGGGCGGTCACCATCACCGGAGGGCACGGCACGCCGTTCGGGATCACTGCCGATGATTCCACCGAAGCGGTGCGAGCGGTGCGGACCCTGGTCGCGGCAGGGGCGCGCGTGATCAAGGCGGTGGCCAGTGAAGCCGCCATGTTGACCAACGACCGGGCCGGGGTGCCTGAGTTGTCTGCTGCGGAGCTGGCGGCGATCGTGACCGAGGCGGGCAGGCTGGGGAAGTCGGTTCTCGCCCACGCCCAGGACAGCGCATCGGTGAGCGCCGCGGCCGTGGCCGGCGTCGCGAGTGTCGAGCATGCCTTTCTCGCAGATGAAGCGTCTCTGGTGACCGTCGCCGAGAGCGGTGTCGCGCTGACTCCCACTCTCGTCGTCACCGACGTCTACCGGTCTCTCGAGAACCTGTCCGGCGACCAGCGCACCCGCCAGGAGGCGGTTGCCGTTGCCCATCGTGCCTCGTGTCAGAAGGCGATCGAGCTCGGCATTCCGATCGTCGCCGGTACCGATTGTGGTCTGCGCGGCGTTCATCCCGACCTCCTGTGGCGTGAGATAGTGCTGCTGGAGGACCACGGTCTTCCGCCGATGGATGCGATCCGGGCGGCGACGTCGCTGGCGGCGCAGGTGCTGGGCCTGAGTGCGGAGATCGGTTCCGTCCAGGCCGGCAAACGCGCCGACCTTGTGGCGGTGGCGGGCCGTCCGTTGGAGGATCTGCGGGTGCTTTCCCGGCCGATGTTCGTCATGCGCAACGGGGACGTTGTGATGGACCGTCGTTCTTGACATACCCGCCCGGCGTGACCACGATACGTCAGACAATTGAGACAGCGTTCTACCGAGGATCACCGACTGATGCCTGCCACCTCATCCGGCTCTGACGGGTCGCAACGGGCGTCCCTGCCGGACCGCGGATTGAGCCGATCCGAAGTCACCGAGCTGCTCGAAAAGGCCGCACAACCCAACGTCGACTGGCTCGGGCGAATGGCATCCGGCGTCAACTACTTCATCGCAGACGACGTTGTCGCGGTAGCGAGTGAGGCATACCTCAGGTTCATCTCGACGAACGCCCTGTACCGCGGCTACTACCCAGGGCTGGCGCGTTTCGAGGATGAGATCGTCGATTTCGCAGCCGACATCTTCCACGGCCCAAATGCCCGCGGCAGCGTCACTTCGGGTGGTTCGGAGAGCATTCTCATGGGGGTCAAATCCGCCCGCGATCGAGCCCGAGAGGCCAGGCCCCAGGTCGATCGACCGGAGATGGTGGTTCCGGTGTCGGCGCATCCCGCGTTCTGGAAGGCGGGGCACTACTTCGGGCTCGATGTGAAGAAGATCGGGCTGGATGCGGACCACCAGGTCGATCTGGATCAGTACGCCGCCGCCATCGGCTCCAACACGGTCCTCCTGGTGGGATCGGCGCCCAGCCTCACGCTCGGCATGGTGGATCCCATTCCCACGATGGCCGCGTGGGCCGCCGAGCGCGAGATCGGGTTCCACGTAGACAGCTGCGTCGGCGGGTGGTTCCTGCCCTTTGCCGAAGACGAGGGGGAACAGTTCCCGACCTTCGACTTCAGGACTCCCGGGGTAACGACGATCTCGGCCGACCTTCACAAGTTCGGATATGCCGCCAAGGGGGCGTCGGTTGTGATGTCGCGAGACCCGGAGATCTTTCGTCACCAGGAGTTTCGCTTCGGAGCGCCTGAACGAAACGCAGACTGGTACGTCACTCCCAGCATGACGGGTACCCGGCCCGGGGGTGCGATTGCGGCCTCGTGGGCTGTCCTGCGCTACCTGGGCAAAGACGGCTATCGCACCGCTGCTCGCGAGTCTCTGGCTTTCATCCGGCGGCTCCAAGAAGGAATCAACGCAATCGACGGGTTGTACGTGATGGGAAAGCCGGCAATGACGATCTTCGCGTTCACCTCGGATTCTCTCGACATCTTCGCGATCGCGGCCGGCCTCACCGACCGCGGGTGGTTGGTGTCGCGCGATACGTGGCCCGTCCCTGCTATCCGCTTCATGCAGTCGCTCGGGCATGCGCCGCTCGCTGAACCGTATCTCGACGATCTTGCCGAGGTCGTCGACCTGGTACGCCGCGGCGAGATCAGCGCCGGCGAGGGACGGGCCGATTACACATGAATCAGCTCAAACGCTGCCCACGCAGTCCTGCATGAGCGGTCTTCTGGTACTCGAAAACGGGACTGTGATCGACGGGTCGGGCGCTCGGGCCTTCGTGGGCTCGGTGGCAATCGAGAACGGGCGGATCTCCGCGATCGGCGCGGAGGCCGAATTCCGAGATGCACCTTCGCTTGACGTTGGAGGTCTAGCGGTGTCGCCAGGTTTCATCGACATGCACACCCACTCGGACGTCTCGGTGCTTTCCGATCCGGACTGCGTGAGCGCCGTGGGCCAGGGAGTGACATCTCAGATCGTCGGTCACTGCGGCTTCTCGGCGGCACCCACCGACGAGTTCACTCGTAGCTCGCTGAGGGCCGAAGAGCCCGTCTTCGGCTTCCCCCCGGGGGACGGCTTCCCATCAGGTGAGTGGGGATGGCAGGCGGTCGGAGATTATCTCGCGGCGGTGGCGGCTGCGCGGCCGCGGACGAACATCGGAACCCTCGTTGGGCACAACACGATTCGGCGACTGGTCGTCGGAACCGAGAATCGCCCCGCCACTGCCAGCGAGATCGGACGGATGGCCGACCTGATCGGGGAGAGTCTCGACGCCGGGGCCCTCGGCGTCAGCTCGGGCCTGTCGTACGTTCCCGGCGTGTTCGCGAGCCGCGAAGAGCTGACCAGCCTGGCACGAGCCGCCGCCAAGCGGGAACGGCGCTATCACACCCACATGCGGTACGGGGAGCTGTCGGTGAGCGAATCGCTGCGCGAGGCTATCGAGACCGCCCGACATGCCGACTGTCGGGTGAACGTTTCCCATCTGTATCCCACGACCGCCGACGAACCGGGAGAGGCCGACAAGTTGCTCGACCTGATCGAGGCGGCCACAGACGGGGGAGCAGGTGTGACGTTCGACCTCACTCTCTTCCGTCGTGGGGGTGGAGCCTGGCTGCAATCGCTGCCTCTGTGGGCTCGGGACGGGGGAGTCGCAGCCACGGTTGACCGGATTCGTAACCGCGCCACGCGCCGGCGACTCATCACCGAGCTCCGGCGGCTCAATCAGGGACGTGACTGGGATGACGACCTAATCGTCAAGGTCAATCGTCCGGAGAATGCTGGATTGGTCGGACGATCGATTGGCGCCGTCGCTGCGGAACGCGACCTCGAGCCCGCGGCGGCCGCGCTCAGCCTCGTTGTCGAGGACGGGCAATTCTGGATCGCGCCGACGATCAAGCGCCAGCGCGACCTCGATCTGCTCCTCCGGCAATCCAGTTGTGTCCCGGTGACGGACGGCATGGCCGCCCACCCCGAGCGCCACGCCCATCTGGGACTCATGCCAAAGACGTTCGGCACCTTCCCGCTGCTGCTCGGCGATTACGTTCGAGAGCGTGGAGTCCTGGAGCTGGAGGAGGCGGTGTCCCGGGTGACGTCAATGCCGGCCGAGCGGATGGGCCTCAGCGACAGGGGTCGTCTGGCTCCCGGCTACCGAGCCGATATCGTGGTCTTTGATCCGGCGACGATTGCCAACCGAGCGACGGATGCCCGGCCCGGTCTGCCTCCGGCGGGTGTTCATCATGTGATGGTGAACGGGACGTGGGCGGTCCGCGATGGGAAGCTGACATCGGAAAGAAGCGGAGAGGTGTTGAAGTGAGCCGTGGACAAGTGACCGGGAGATCCCTCAGATGAGCGCCGGGCATCCGAGTCTGGGTATGAAGGTCTCTGAGCTACCCACGCCGTCGTTGCTGCTGGACCTGGACGCCTTCGATTCCAATTGCGCGGCCATCTCCGGCCACCTCGGCGCGCACGGTGTCGCCTGGCGCCCTCATGTGAAGGGCCACAAGAGCCCCCGGCTGGCGCAGCGAATGGTCGAAGCCGGTGCCATCGGTGTCACGTGTGCCAAGGTCGGTGAGGCTGAGGTGATGGTGGCCGGCGGCATCACCGAGATCCTCGTGGCGAACCAGCCGGGGACACGAGACGCCTGGGCCCGGTTGGCGCGGCTGCAGAGTGCAGCATGGGTCGGCGTTGCCATCGACAATGTCGAGCACGTCCGTCTGGCAGTTGCCGCAGGAGCCGAACGGGGCGTCATGATCCCGCTGCTCGTCGAGGTCGATATTGGAATGGACCGGGCCGGCGTACGTTCCGCGCTGGACGCGGTGGCTCTTGCCGAAGAGATCGTCGCAGCGGGTGGCCAATTCGCGGGTGTCATGGGATACGAGGGCCACCTCCTCACGGTATGGCCGGAAGCGGAGAAGGAAACCGTCATCCGGGAGGCCGTCGGACGACTCGTGTCCGCCGCAGACGCAATCCGCGCCGTATCCATCCCTGTTCCGATCGTCAGTTGTGGGGGCACCGGGAGTTATCTGATCAGCTCGCGGATTGAGGGAGTCACCGAGCTGCAAGCCGGCGGCGGCTGTTTGATGGACAGGTTCTACCGGGAGGTCTGCCACGTCGATCTCGAACACGCGTTGTTCCTCGTGGCGTCGGTCAACTCGCGTCCCTCGTCGAGCCAAGCGATCCTTGACGCCGGCTGGAAGGCTCTCCCGGACAAGGTGGCCGTGCCGTTGTGTCGTGACCTCCCCGGGGTCGAAGTGTCACAGCTCTACGCCGAGCACATGCGGCTCGATCTCCCGCCCGGTGTCGATCCTGGAATCGGTGAGCGGATCGTGTTCATACCGGGCTACAGCGACGCCACGACCGTGTTGCACAACGAGTTTCTCGGATTGCGAGACGACACCGTCGTCGCGGTGATTCCTCTGGTGGCTCGCGGGGATCTGCAGTGACTTCTTTCGATCTGGTGATCGCGGACGGGACCGTGGTGGATGGCAGCCTGGGTGCCGAGCCGACAAGCGCCGATGTAGGGATTGCGGATGGCCTGATAGCCGCGGTGGGCGACCTGGCGGCGGCCGATCGCAGCCGTACCGTCGACGCCGCTGGTCGGGTTGTTGCGCCCGGGTTCATCGACACGCACTCCCACGTCGAGATGGCGTCCCTGACCGGGCACCCTGATCGTTTTGCCCCGGTCGCTCAAGGAGTGACGACGACGCTCATCGGCCTGGACGGGTTCGGCTGGGTGGGTCTCCCCGAGAGAGACCGGGGTCGATGGTGGGAAGACATGGCGGCGATATATGGCCCTCCTCTGTCACCGTTGCCGGCGTGGCCGACGCCCCACGACTTCCTTCGCGATCTCGATGCATCGAGTCCAACCAGCGTGGTGCCGCTCGTGCCCCACGGAAACGTCAGGGCGGCCGTCATGGGGGCAGACCAGGGTCCTGCCGGCCAGAGCCAGATGCGTGCCATGCGGCAGATGGTGAGTGATTGGTTCGACGCCGGAGCAGTCGGCATGGCATCGGGCCTTGATTACCTCCCGGGACGCTTTGCCGGAACCGACGAAATCGTGGAGCTTTGTGAGGTCATGGCTCCCCGGGGCGGGGTGTACGCCACCCACATGCGTATCAGCGACCTGGGTCGAGCCGGCGCCTGGAGGGAGGCCGGCGAAATCGCTCAACGGTCCGGAGTTGCTCTGCGAGTCTCCCATGAGCGTCTCGACGACGAGGCGATGGCGCTCCTCGACGAGGTGTCGGTGCTCTGTGACGTTACGGTCGATTCCTACCTGTATCCGGCAGGGTGCACCTCACTGGCATATCACGTACCGGCGGAAGCCCTTGTCGATGGTGTCACGGCCCTTTCGCAGCGAATCGAGGCGGATCGCGGCTTTGCCGCCGACCTCGCCGTACACCTCGACGAGCGCCTCACGGGAAGCCCGGGCCAGGAGGCGCTCGTGGCTGCCACCACGAGCGGTCGGTTCGAAGGAAGGAAACTCTCGTTGCTCGCATCGGAGCGGGGATCAACGGTCGGAGAACTCGCCGTCGAGCTGTTGCGAGATGAGATGCCGTGCGCCCTGCTCGTCTACATCTGGCAAAGCCCGGATGCAGGCTGGCATGCGACAGTCGCGCGCACGTTGGCGGACGACCGGACCCTCATCGCTTCGGATGGTGTGTATCTGGGGTCGAGCGCCCATCCACGTGGGTTCGGAGTGTTTCCCCGTGTCCTGGGTGAGTTCGTCCGCCGCCAGTCGTTGATCTCGTTGTCGGACGCCGTCCACAAGATGTCGGGGAAGCCGGCCGACGCATACGGATTGACTGATCGAGGGCGGATCGAGCCGGGGCTGCGCGCCGATGTCGCCGTCTTCGATCCCGCAGCGGTCGACGGTCCGGGCGACTACGAGGATCCCCGCCAATCGCCGATCGGCGTCGACATCGTGTTGATCGAAGGGAAAGAGCAGAAGAGGAGATGACAGAGCGATGAGTCTCGAACGACCGGCGGCGTACCAGGCATACCTCGATCAACTCACTGCTACCGAGCCGACCGCCGGGGCGTTCCCGATGAGAAGCGGGGCCGGAGACGCGACCGCGGTGGCCGCGCGCCTCCAGGAGTTGCGGGATGATCTGATCGCGCTGTCGCACACCGTCCATGCCAATCCTGAACTGGGTTTTGAGGAGAGGATCGCCGCCGCCGCCGTGGGCGAGCTCGTCGGCCGGCATGGATACGACATCGAAGTTGGAGTATTCGGTCTCGACACCGCGTTCCGGGCCCGCGCCGGTACGGGCCGACCTCGGGTGGCGATTATCGCGGAGTACGACGCCCTGCCCGGGATCGGGCACGGATGCGGTCACAACATCATTTGCGCCGCTGGGGTTGGTGGGTTTCTCGCCGCCGCTGCACTGGTTCAGGAGGTCGCCGGGAGCGTCGTACTGATCGGAACGCCGGCCGAGGAGGGTGGAAGCGGCAAGGAGCTCATCGCCCGAGCGGGCGGGTTTGATGAAGTCGATTGCGCCATGATGGTGCACCCTGCCGGTTCGGCATCGGCCGCTTGTGTCTTCCTCGGGATGAGGCAGGTCGAGGTCTCTTTCCAGGGGCTCGACGCTCACGCCTCCGCATTTCCCTACATGGGTCGCAACGCGCTGGATGCGTGTGTCTCCGCCTACTCGATGATTTCCCAGCTGCGCCAACATATGCTCCCGGAAGATCGGATTCACGGGGTGATCACAGACGGCGGCGACAAGCCGAACATCGTTCCTGACCACGCGGCAGCCATGTATTTCGTCAGGTCGCTCCGTGTCGACACGCTGGTTGAGCTCACGGAACGGATGGACGCCATCTTCCATGGCGCCGCCGCCGGGACGGGAACCGTGGCCCACCCGCGCTGGGACGTCAATCCGCTCATCTTGCCGGTGCGCAGCAATATGGCGCTGGCCAACCGGTTCGTGATGGCCCAGGCCGAGTGGGGTAAACCAATGCCTCTCAGGGCACCGGTGCCTTCGGGCTCGACGGATATGGGAAACGTCAGCGTGCGCGTACCTTCGATCCATCCCAAGATCGCAGTGGCTCCTCGCAGCGTACCGATGCACACCGCTGAGTTCGCCGGGCACGCCGTGTCTCCTCGGGCAGATGAGGGCATATTGGATGGAGCGTACGGTCTGGCCGTGACCGCGCTGGACTATCTGGCCGACGAAGCCCTGCGAGACGACGTGGCCTCCGAGTTTGCCGCCGCCGGCGGTGTTGTCGATGTAGTCGCGCTGGACCGGTGATCGACTAGTGCAGAGATCTGTGGGTAGAGATGTGTCGGAATTGGTGACTGGAATCCTGAAGGAAAGGTGTTGAAATGAGGCTCGCAACCTATTCGATCGATGGCTCCGATCGACGGGCGTGTGTGGTTGTCGAAGGCGGTGTTTTCGACATCGAAAGAGCAAGTGGTGGGGCGCTACCAGCATCACTGCTGGCCGTGTTGCAGCGACCAGGCTGGCTCGGCGAGCTCCACGGTTTGCTCGCTTCGAATCCGGCGGTGAATCACGCACTCGAGAGCGTTCGCTTGCACCAGCCGATCGATCGGCCGGGCAAGATACTCGCCGCTGCAGGTAACTATCAGGCTCACGTCACCGAAGGGGGAGGTACGGAGGTCGACGTGCAGCGGCGCACGCCGCGGATATTCCTGAAACCCTCCAGCGCGCTCATCGGACCAGATGATCCGGTCATACTGCCGCGAGTTTCCAATGAGGTTGATTGGGAACTCGAATTGGCGGTGGTCATTGGTTCAAGGGGTCGTGACGTTCCCGTCGAGAGCGCATTGCAGTACGTGGCTGGGTACACGATCCTAAATGACGTCTCGGCTCGCTCGATGGAGTGGGGGATCGATGACCGTGAGGTCCACGACTGGGACCGCTTCTTCGATTGGCTCGCCGGCAAGTGGGTGGACACATTCGCCCCGACGGGGCCGTGGATCGTAACGGCCGATGAGATGCCTGATCCGCATGCGCTCGCCGTCCGTCTCGAGCTGAACGGCGAGCTCATGCAGGACGCCTCGACCGAAACGATGCTGTTCGATGCTGCGGATCTGATCGCATACATCTCGCGATTCACCGTCCTCGAACCGGGAGACATCATCGCAACGGGCACACCTGCGGGCATAGGCGCCGCTATCGGGCGCTACCTCGAGCCGGGCGATGTCATGGTCGGCACGATCGAGGGAGTCGGCACACTGAGAACCCCGGTCGTCGCCTCCTGATGGCATGAGTTGTGCTGGCTCTGAGTGGACGCGCTTTGAGTCGGGCACTTGGTGGCGAAGGGAGTGGGGGATTGGTGTGGCCGCCCGACGGCGCGATTCGGTCGCCGTACGCATGACGGGCTCGTGTTGCTGGCGAGGGGCGTGAATCTTGTCGGGGGAGCTACAGCGCGTATGTGTTCCTCCGGAGGGGGAAAGGGACCCGCCGGCGGCGGAGCCGTCGAAGCGGGTAAAGGGGCGTCACCGGTAGGCACTGACGCTATCGGTCGCCGTTTGCTGGGCGAGCTTGAAGGTGCCGTCGAAGGTCGGGCGGATTGGTGTTGGTGGGCTGTCGGTGGGAGTCGGTCGCCGTCCGCCGGGCGGGTTCGAGGTTGCTGGCGAAGGGAGCCGGATTGCTGGTGGTGTTGGGTGTTTGGGGTGGCGGCGGGTCGGGGTTCTCGTGGCTGGCGGGAGGGTCGGATCACGGCTCGACAAGATTCCTCTGAATAACCCGAGATTTCTTTCTGTATCAGCCGTTTTCGACCGTTTCCTGTCACACCCCGTTGGCATTATGGGAACCATGTTGACCCTATCAACAGAAGCCCAAGAGGTCCTCGAGGAATACTCGTCGGTGGACTCTATGGAACAAGAACTAGTCCGCCTCGAAGGACTCATATCTAGGGTGCGTTCCCGTCAGGTAGCGATCATTGAA
>CAMYIJ010000100.1 GCA_947258375.1 uncultured Acidimicrobiaceae bacterium | reverse complement strand
GGTGGCGGCGATCACCTCGACGACGCCTTCGAGGTCGAGACGGGCCACCAGCTCCCGCATCCGCAGCTGATCGGGCCCGATGCCCTCGATCGGTGAGATCGACCCGCCGAGCACGTGATAGCGGCCGTTGAATTCCTGGGTCCGTTCGAGGACGGGTATGTCCTGGGCACGTTCTACGACGCAGATCACCGTCGGATCACGACGCACGTCCACACAAATCGAGCATTGCTCTTCGGCGGTGACGTTGAAGCATCGGATACACAGCCGCACCTGATCGCGCATCTCAATGATTGCATTGCCGAGGTTCTCGGCGTCGGCCCTCTCCGCGTTGAGGAGGTGGAAGGCCAGGCGCTGGGCGCTCTTGCGACCGATGCCGGGCAAGCGGCTCAACTCATCGATGAGGCGTTGAACCGGGGGCTCGAACATCAGCCGAGCAGCCCGCCCAGGTCCATTCCGCCGCCGAGCCCGCCCATGGCCGCCGCGGCCTCATCGGTAGCAGCCTGGGTGGCCTGGTTGACCGCTGCGACGACGAGGTCGCCGACGATCTCGGGGTCGTCGGGATCGAGGATCGACGGATCGAACTCCACCGAAACCAGCTCGAGCGAGCCCTTCACGGTGGCCGTCACCACGCCCCCACCGGCTGTGCCGACGTAGGTCTTCTCGGCAAGTTCGGCCTGCGCCTTCTGCATTTGGCTTTGCATCTGCGCCGCCTGCTTCATCAGCGCCTGCATGTCTTTTGGCATTCGTCCCATGGAGGGGAGGCTAGTGGCTGGGCCCGAGTACCGGGATATTGCACCGGGACATTGCACACGGCGAAAGCGATTTCAGGGGGGCGGCCTCGCCTCCGATACTCTCATCACCATGTCCGATCTTGCGCGCCTCATCGATGCAACAGACTCCACCGACACGCGGGTCGACTACCCAGAGATCGTCGAGGAGTTCCTTGCGATGGGCTTCACCTGGGTTGGGCGAGTGCTGCTCGAACCGACTGAAGGAACCCACGAGGACACCGCCGCCAACTACGAACCAGAGCTCAAAGCAAAGTACCTCGCCCACTGCGATGTGCCCACGCCGATACTGCGGGCACCCGACGGGAGCGCCTTCGTCGACGTGTCCTGGTTCTGGGATGCGCCTTCGGTGAGGATCAGGAGCGAACTGGCCGACGGATCGGCGGTCGAGACAAACCGCCGCTGGGAGAACCCGCCGGGGCTGCCGACTCAGCTGGCCAGATTCTGGAGACGCTTCGATATCGGTAGGGACATGACCAAGCGCAGCACACCCCGCGGCGGCCGCTCGATCGAGATCGCGGCCACGCGAGATTCCGCAACCCAATGGAGCCAGCATCAGCAGCATCTGGAGCGCTACGCGGCACAGCGCGGCACCTCCGTTTCGCCGGTCACCGATCTCGAGCAGACCATCGATATCGCCCAACGGTTGTTCAACCACGATGCGGCCGTTGAACGACGTACCGTCGGACTCTGGATACCGCTGCTCCTGGCATACGGCATCGCCGGCGTGGCGCTCATCGTGGCTCTCGGACTGGCCGGACAACGATCCACAGCCATCCGGATCGCTCTCCTGCTGGCGCTCATGACCCCAGTCATCGTTTACACCGTGATCTCGAAAGTCCGCATCCTTCCGGAGAGGTGGCGCCCTCCCTTCGCCTGAACTCGCCCGCCGTCCGGATCGCGTGTCGCTGCGGTTGACTACTGTCACCGACGTGGAATACCAGGCGCTATATCGCAAGTACCGGCCGCAGACCTTCGCTGAGGTCGTGGGCCAGGACCATGTCACCAGGACCCTTTCGCGCGAAGTCCTGGAAGGCAAAGTGGCTCACGCGTACCTGTTCGCCGGGCCTCGCGGCACCGGGAAGACAACCTCCGCCCGACTGCTCGCCAAAGCCCTCAACTGTGCCGACCTCGGCGAGGACGGCGAGCCCGACAACGAGTGTGCGTCATGCATCGGCATCGCCGAGGGCACTTCGATCGATGTCATCGAACTCGATGCCGCATCCCACAACAAGGTCGAGGACATCCGCGAGATTCGGATGAATGTGGGCACGGTGGCCGCCGCCGCCGGATCCCATCGCATATACATTCTCGACGAGGCCCACATGCTGTCCCGGGCCGCGGGCAATGCCCTGCTCAAGACGCTCGAGGAGCCGCCGTCACATGTGATCTTCGTGCTGGCAACCACAGAGCCGTACAAACTGCTCGACACCATCCGGAGCCGCAGCCAGCGGTTCGACTTCCATCCCGTCGCCACCGAGACCCTCGTCGACTACATGGCCGACATCGCAGCTCGGGAGGGCTTCGAGCCGGAGGGCAGCGGGCTGGCAACGATCGCCACGCACAGCGGCGGTTCAGTGCGCGACGCACTGAGCTTGCTCGAACAGGTGGCGGCTCTCGGCGGCGGATCGGTGACAACGGACCTCGCGGGCAGGGCACTGGGCCTCGCCGACCCGGAGGCCTTCGCCGCCCTGGCCACCGCCGTGCGACTGCAGGATGCACCCGCCGCCCTCGGCCTGGTGGCACGGCTGGCCTCCCAGGGGGCCGACCTGCGGCGGTTCGTCGCCGAGTCGATCGGGTTCTTCCGCGGAGTCTTCCTGGCCCAATACTCGCCGAATCTCGAAGAGGTGGCCGACGAGCCGCAGGGAACTCTGGACGAATGGCGCCGGTTCGCCGCGGAGCTCAGCTCGAGTGAGGTGCTGCGGGCCGTCGACCTGCTGGGCGAAGCCCTTCAGGAGGTGCGCCAGGGCCGTGAGGAGCGACTTGTCATCGAGCTGGCGCTGCTGCGGCTCACCCGCCCGGAGACGTCGCCGGACGTGGACTCCTTGATGGCCCGGGTCGGCCGGCTCGAGGCCCAGCTCCGCGACCTGCAACGAGGAGCTCCGGCAGCCGGGGTCACCCCATCTGCGCCGGAGCCCGGCGAGAAGGTGCCGCCGGGCCGCCAGACGCAGCCGGAGGCGGCTCCTGAGCCTGAGGAGGATTCGGCCCCGGCGCAATCCACCCCAACGGAACCCGACACCCCGCCCGAGCCGGACGAACCGTCCGTCCCCGCTCCGGGTGACGGTCCCGCCGTCGCCGTCCCCGTCGCGAGCGGGACCGTGGACCTGCGAGCATTCGAGGCGGTGTGGCCAATGGTTGTTGCCCGGGTACGTGATGACTTCGGACCACGGCGGCATGCCCTGTTCAAAGTGGCTGTCCCGGTCTCCGCGGAAGACGGGGTAGTCACGCTGCACCTCCCCAGCCAGAACTTCTTTCATCTGGAGCAACTGCAGGCCGACACGGAATTGCAGGCCGCAGCCGCAGCCATCGCGGCCGAGAGCTTGGGAGAGAGCATCACTCTCGTCTTTGCCTCCGCCGCTGACGAGGCGGCGCCAGCTCCGACCCCCGACCGGGCCCCCGACAAAGACACGATGTCCGAAGAGGGTGACGACGAAACCGACGCGGCCGCTCTCGTTGTCGATATTCTCGGCGGCGAGATCATCAGCGAGTGACTGCTGCTTTGCGCCTGGGTATCGATCTCGACGGCGTTGTCGCCAATTTCAACGCAGGCTGGATGGCACGTTTCAACAGTGAGTTTGGAACCGACCTCACGCCCGACCAGGTGCACAAGTGGGACGGGCTGGCCGATCTCACGCACTTCGAACACATGGGGCATTTCTGGCGCTGGGCCCGCAACGGCGACGGACCCTCGATCTTCCGTGACCTCCCTCCATTCGACGGAGCGGTCGAAGCACTCACGGAACTCGCTGAAGACCACAGCATCGTCATCATCACCGCCAAGCCGCGCTGGGCGATCCACGACACGTTCGCCTGGCTCGCCGACAACCGCATCCCAACCCGGGAAGTCCACATCACGTCCGAGAAGTGGCAAGTGCCCTGCGACGTGTACGCGGAGGACTCACCCTTCCAGCTGCGAACGATCACCGAGAAGCGCCCGGAGGCCCAGGTCGTGCGTTTTGTGCGACCCTGGAACAAGCCGCTGCCGGGTGCCCACGACATCACCAGCTGGCCAGAGTTCACGACGCTGATCTCGAGCGGCGCCGAACGGCGCTAGTCGGGCCGCTCAGAACGCTGATTCGCGTCCGGTCCTCGGTCTACTAGGCGGGTTGGGCGGTGCGAGAAATGCGCAGCAGACCGAGCAGCCTCGAGACCGGGCCCTTTCCCGGCTCGCCGGTGATGATGCGGCGCCGCACCGTTCCCGAAACCGCATCGATGAAGAGCACGGTCACCATGACAACGATCAACGTCATTCCCGCCTGCGGGAAGTCCCGGAATTTCAGGAAGGAGAAGAGATCGGCGCCGATGCCGCCGGCTCCGATGATGCCAAGCACGGCTGAAGCTCGCACATTGATCTCGAATCGATACAGCCAGTAGGCCAGGATGTTCGGCATTGCCTGCGGTAACACCCCGAAGCGGATCGTCGACAGCCTGGTACCGCCGGCGGCCTTCATAGCCTCGAGGGGCCCCTCATCGATGCCTTCAATGACCTCAGAAGTGAGTTTGCCTAGCGTGCCGATCGAGTGCAGGCCCAGAGCCAAGGTGCCCGTGAAGGGCCCGAGCCCGAAGGCCGGGATCAGCATGATCGCCAGCACCAATTCGGGGAAAGCACGGATGGCACTGAGCGTCGCCCGCACCGGCGTGGCGACCCAGCGAGGGGCCATGTTGGTAGCGGCTAGGAATCCCAGAACGAAAGAGAACAGCGCCCCGATGATGGTCGCCACCCAGGCGATGTAGAGCGACTCGAGCATCTTCTCGATTGACCGGCCGGTGTTGCTCCAGTCGGGCGGGAACATGGAGGACACTATCGACCACACCAATTCGGGCGCCCGGGCGATGCGGCCGGGCGAGATCTCCAGGCCCAGGGTGCCCCAGATGAACGGAATGAGGATCGCGAGGGTCACACCCCAGCGGATGAGCCTGGGTCCCACCGGCGGTTCGGGCCGCGGTGGTGCATCAACGACATTCGGAGTGGCCATCGACTTCATACCAGCCTCCGGCGCACGGTCACGCTGACCATCTCGATGACTATCACCGAGACCCAAATGACTATCGCAATCGCCATCACCCGGTCCCATTGGAAGAAGACGCGCTGCTCATCGAGCAGCCGGCCTATGCCGCCGGCACCCACAATCCCGATTACCACCGAGGCCCTTATGTTGAGCTCAAAGATGTAGAGCGCATACGCCACGTAGTGGGGCAGCACTTGAGGCATCGCCGAATACTGGACCACCTGTGAATGCACCGCCCCCGTTGCGCGGGACGCCTCGAGAGGCCCCGGATCGACGCCGTCAACGGTTTCGGAGAGCAGCTTGGCCATGATCCCCAGCGAGAACATGATCATGGCCAGCGCCCCGGCGAACGGAGATCCGAAGCCCACCGCCGACACGAAGATCATCGCCCAGAACAGGTCGGGGATGGCGCGGATGACGTTCATGAACAACCGGCTCCCCCAGAAGGTGGGCGCATTGAAGGTCGTCGCTTTGGAGGCGAGAAACGCGATCGGCAGGGCAACGAGACAACCGACTGTGGCACCCACCACGGCTATCTGCATGGTCTCCACCATCGGCTCCACGATTTGATTCGCGACCGGCTGCCCCGTCAGGTTCGCCCACTTCCATTCAGCCGGCCAGAACTCCTGTGCCAGTACATTCAGCTTGTCCGCTTCTGAAGCCACCTTGATGACCGAGAACCCGATCTGGGAAGCGGCGAAGAGCGTGAAGGTGATCGAGCCGGCGACCGCGGGCAGCGCCGGGGAACCCACCAGCAGCGAGAGCGTGACGCCGGCCCCGATGAGCGCGACGAAGAAGCCCGACGTGGCGTAGAACGTTGGCGTGAGCTCGACGATCTCGCCGGCCTGGATGGCAGTACGGGAGAGACCCTCCGTGGCCCCCAAGCCCTCCGCCCACAAGAAAACGAAGAACGCCGCCAGGGCCCAACCCACCGCCGAGACCCAAACCGAAGTCAATCGGAGTCGGTCGGAATTGCGCCACACGGCGAATCCGATCGCAGCTCCGGGCAGCAGCCAGCCCAACGCCGCCAGCAGTGCCGTGGTCCCCTCGATGCTGCTCCCGCGTTGTCCGAGCGCCCATCCTGAAAGGCCCAGTCCCAAGGCCGAGGCGAACACGATCGCCAGCGACTCGCCCGGGAGGGAGGTGAGACCGCGCCATCGCAATGCGGCGGCGGCGAGCACACCGCTCGCGAGTCCCCACACCACGGCGATGCCACCCGAGACTACGCCGGCGACGGCAAAAGCCAGACCGATCAGCAGGACAACGACAAAAAAGGGCCCGGACCTGGGAGGTGGCGCCGGGCGATCGGTGGGCGAGATCTCGAATGTCGTGATCTCGGGCGGAGCTGTCATGGCCCAGCCGTTTCGAGGAGATCCTCGGGCGTGATCGCCCGACCATAGATTCCCCGGAACACGTCCTCGTCAACGTTGGCAATGTCGCCGTCAAACACCAACTCTCCATCGCGGAGCCCTATCAACCTCTTGCCGTAATCTCGAGCCAGGTCGAGAAAGTGCAGATTGATGAGGGTGGTAATTCCCAGCTCACGGTTGATACGCTGCAGATCACGCATCACCATGTGCGACGTAACCGGGTCCAAGGAGGCGACCGGCTCATCGGCGAGGATCAGCTCGGGTTCCTGGGCCAGCGCCCGGGCTATCCCCACCCGCTGCTGTTGGCCACCCGAAAGGTTGCTGGCCCTTTCGTACGCCTTGTCGATAATGCCGACACGTTCGAGCGACTGCAGCGCAGTTTCCATATCCGCCTTGGGCCACAGCCCAAAGGTCGAACGCCAGCGGGGGACCATGGAGAGTCGGCCGACAAGAACGTTGTTGATCACTGTCGAACGGTTGACCAGATTGAATGTCTGAAAGATCATGCCGATGTCGGACCGGATCTCACGCAGATCGCTTGGCGTTGCCCCGCGCACTTCACGTCCGCTGACTTTCACCGAACCTTCGGCGAGGGGCACCAGGCCGTTGATGGCGCGCAGCATCGTTGACTTGCCGGCGCCCGAGAGCCCGACCACGACGATGAACTCACCGTCTTCGATCGTGAGTGATACGTTCTTGAGGGCCTTGAGGCCCCCGGGGTAAATGACGGTGGCGTTGCGAAATTCAATCATGTTTGTACACGGCCGAGTGGGGTCGCCGTATGCAACCCCACTCGGCCGTATTGCTACTCGGTCAGGCCGAGCTTGTCGACGGCGTCACGGACGATGTCGAATTCTGAGTCGTCTGCGGTCGTGATCGCGCTCCACTCATACACCTCGTCGAAGGCCGCCTCGCCTTCGTCGGTGGCGAGATAGGCCTCGATGGCGTCAAACAGCGACTGTTTGAAATCATCCGACAGCGAAGCCCGCACCGCGACGACGTCGTTGGGGATCTCATCGGTGATGTTGAACACCACGACCTGCGATCCGACATCTGGATGTTCTTCGCGCACGTTGCGCCGGGCGTCGTCGAACGATGCACCGATGTCGAAGTCGCCGGTATAGACCGCCAACACTGCGTCATCATGCGATCCCAGATACGAGTACTCAATGTCGGCATCGACATCGAACCCGAGGTCTAGCAGCTGGAGTCGGGGATAGACCGAGGCGGACGTCGAGGTGGCGCTCCCGAAGGCCACCTTGAGGCCCTTGATATCCTCGAGCGATGCCATACAGGCAAGACCGGGATCTACACCTGCCTCAACCTCTGCGTTGCCGCTGCCGCTCTCGAATCCGACCTGGGTCGCCAGCACCTCAGTCACGTCCATCAGGCTCACGCCCGAGTCCGTATTGTCGAGTGCCCCCACAGCCGGCGCATCGTCACATATCCTTGCCGCTACTTCCGGGGTTGCAAACCACTGGCCGTGGTACGAGGGGGCTCCGAAGCGCACCGACTTCAAGAGCAAGTCGATATCATCTTCATACTGGTCCTTGGCCTGGACGTACCCAACTGGGCCAAAGGCCCCCACGTCGACCTGGCCGGTGCCGAGGGCCACAACAAGACCGTTGTAGTCGGCAGTCACAATGCCCTCGACTTCGATTCCCATGGCGTCGCTCAAAGCAGCCATGATCGGCTGTATGTCGTCCTGCAGGGTCTCGGACCGCTCGGATGGGATGAACCCGAAGGTGATCTTGTCCGGGTTGGCTTCAGCATCATCACCGCCGCCACACGCCGCAGCGATGATCGCCATCACTACGAACAGCGCCGCAGATCTTCTTAGTTTCATGGTCGCCTCACTCCAGTTGTCTGGCGAATTCTTCTACAAGGCTACTCCCCCTGGGCCCCACCTCAGTTGCATGTCGCGAGTGTGCAATGAAGGGCAAGCTGTGCTCTCCCCCTACGATCCGCCAGGAGGAGCTCGATACTCGGCGCCGAGTTCACGCCCTAGTCTGTCCGCACCATCACCACGCTCCAACTCTTCGAAACGGCTGAAGCCACCTCGCGCTCCTGGGCTCAATTGGGCGATACCACACCAACCGATGCTCACCGACAGGCGCTCCCCGAGTCGCCCCACGGACTCACCCCGGCATGAACGTGCCATTCATCCGCCGGGGCCGGGTAGAGGAGGAAAAGCTCGAGGACGACCTCCTGGCGCCCGGGGCAACCCGCTCGACCGAGAGCCGCGGCCGCGCCCAACCTGAGCCCAACGACGAGCTGCGCACCGCCTTTGCCCGCGACCGCGATCGTATCCTCCACTCGAAGGCCTTTCGCCGGCTGAAGCACAAGACCCAGGTGTTCATGAACCCGGAGGGTGACCACTTCGTGACCCGGCTGACCCACACCGTGAAGGTCACCCAGATCGGGCGCTCGATCGCCCAGTATCTCTCCCTCAACGAGACGCTCACCGAGGCGATGTGTCTCGGCCACGACGTCGGGCATTCGCCTTTCGGCCACACAGGCGAGGAAGCGCTGTCGGAATTCGTCGATGGGGAGTGGCGTCATTCGGACCAGAGCGTGCGCATCTTCGAGGTCCTCGAGCCGCTCAACCTGAGCTGGGAGGTCATCGACGGCATCCGGGCCCACCCCTGGAAGGTCGAGCACGGCCCGCAGACCCACGAAGGCGCCATAGTGCGCTACTCCGACCGCATCGCGTATCTATCCCACGACGCCGAAGATGCCATCCGGGCGGGAGTGCTGCGGCCCGACGACTTTCCGGCGGACGCGATCGCCGCTTTCGGCGAGCCCGGTAGGCAGTGGATCGACTCGATGGTGAAGTCGGTGATCGAGCAGTCGATGGCTTCGGGACTCGTTGAGATGGAACCGGCCCGTCTCGAGGTTATGCACGAGCTGCGGGCCTTCATGTTCGATCGGGTCTACTTGCACCCGGCAATGGAGTCCCACCGCAAGCGGGCCAAAGAGATCGTCCGCGACCTGGTCGGCCACTTCAGGCAGCGCCCCGATGAGATCCCCGAGACGTATCGCCACGACGACGCCCCCGTCGCCACCCAGGTAATCGACTACGTCGCCGGCATGACCGACCGCTTCGCTATCTCCACCCATGACAAACTGTTCCGGCCGCGGTTGTTCGACTGAACCAGCGTCTGTTGTGCCTACCGCGCGGAATAGCGCCTCTGAAAGCACAACAGACGGGGCGTTCCGCCTCCTAGAAACGGTCGATGACCGTGATCCCGGCATGGGGATCATCGTCGAAGGACTCGAGAAGCTCGGCTCCCTCGTCGAGATTGCACAGCCGGGTCACCAGCCGGTCCGGATCGAGGGCGCCGGACAGTATGAGGTCGAACAAGCCCGGGAACAGATTCGCCTGCATCCCATGGCTTCCCATAACCTCGAGCTCACGTCCGATAACCAGGCCCATTGGAACCGGAGTGGGTGTCTCATCTCCGAGGAGCAAGCCGACCTGCACATGACGGCCTAGCTTGCGCAAAGAGGACACGGAGGCCCGCAGGACGGCGGGATGACCCATCGCTTCGATCGAGACGTGCGCCCCGCCGCCGGTGGCGTCGAGGATCGTGGCGGCCACGTCGCCTGCCCGGCCGTCGACCGCCGCCTCCGCGCCGAGCTCGACTGCCATCTCCAGAGCCGCCGGGTTGATGTCGACCGCGAGGACGCGGGCTCCGAGCGACCGGGCAATCATGATTGCCGATAGACCGACACCGCCGCAGCCGTGGACCGCCACCCATTCATCGGGGGCGGTGCGAGCCCGGGCGACGACGGCCCGATAGGCGGTCGTGAATCTGCAGCCGAGCGCCGCCGCAGTGACGTACTCGATCTCCTCGGGCAGCAGCACCATGTTGTCCTCGGCGTAGCGAACTCTCACGAACTGGGCGAAGGAGCCCCAGTGGGTGAACCCGGGCTGGGATTGGGCGTCGCATATGTGCTGATTGCCCGCTCGGCACGGTTCACAATCTCCGCAGCCGGCCACAAACGGCACCGCCACCCGGTCCCCCGGCTGGAAGCTCAATACGTCCGCGCCGACGGCCGCGACCTCGCCGGCGAACTCGTGACCCGGGACGTGCGGCATCTCATGGATATCCGGGTCATGCCCCTGCCAGCCGTGCCAGTCGCTGCGGCAAATACCCGTCGCCCCCACCCGGAGGATCGCCTCACCGGGCTCCGGCACCGGATCGGGGAGTTCGCGCACCGTGATCGGCCCGCCAAACGTTTCGTAGGCAACAGCTCTCATGCCGTGACGCTACCCGCGGCCCGCCCGGTCCCCCAGGTCATGATGTCACCGCCGCAATCGTGCCGATGGCCACAACGTACAGGGTCGTCCACACGGCGCACATCGCGATATATCGCACTATCCACTGGCGCCATGATGTCGAGATGCTCGCCAGCAGGCTGCCCGCAATGGCCCACAATGGCAGGCTGGTGGCCGCGCCGAACAGCAGGATGGTGAACCGCTCAGCTTCGATGAAGTCGATGGCGAGCACCCACGCGGTCGGGGCGGCAATGAGAAACATGACACTGGCCGCGAAAGAGGCACCGAACTCCGCCGCCCCGCCACCCTGGCGAAATCCGACACCGATTGTCAAGGCAATGAGAACGAGCGGGTAAGTGAGGGCGAGCACGCCCGCCTGGCTCCGGTGCAGCCCTGATCGTGGTGTGAACGTGATGCCCTGACTCATCAGGGAGAGGGTACCGCGCCTCCCGCGACAGTGATTGGCGTGGGTATTGTTGACAGGAAGGAATACCAACAGTCCGAAGGAGGACCAAGGATGGGCGACTTTATCGATCGCGGCGCCGTCAAGATCATCGAAGTAATCGGCGTGTCCGACAAGAGTTTTGACGATGCCGTCGCCCAGGCGGTTTCGAAGAGCGCGGAGAGTGTCTCCGGCATCACCGGCGTCGAGGTGATCAACATGAACGCCCGTGTCACCGACGGCGTGGTCACGCAGTATCGCGCCGCGTGCAAGCTGGCCTTTGGGGTGAAGTAGCGCCTCGCTTCAGTACTCAGTATTCAGTATCGCTCGGCTGGCGCCTCGCTTCAGTACTCAGAACGCGCCAGAGGGGGTCCGGCGCGTACTGAGTACTGGGTACTGAGTACTCTCCTTACTGAAAATCAGGCAGGGTCGACGCGGGCGGGGGGTCGTTTTTCGCCGCGGTCGGATTCATCATTTCGGCCTTCATCTTGTCGAAGGCCGCTTGGGAACCCGGTCCCCAGATGCCGTCCGCGGCCACGCCGCACCGCTCCTGGGCCTGCTTCACAGCAGCCTCGGTCTTCGGGCGAAGACCCCGTCGGCCGATCCCGGGTTGATTCCCATCGCCATGAGGCTCTTCTGCAGAGCCGTAACTTCTTCGCCCTACGATCCGTTCTTGAGCATGCAAGTCCTTCCTTGTTATGCCACGTCGAAACTAGAGCAAGCGTCAGACGGGGTGGCGGTCGATATGCGGCCCAAGCCGTTATCGTTGGCGGGCAGGAGTGGCCCAGAATCCGGCGGGTGTCAATGATCAGAACGCGTATTTTCCTCGTCGCGCTCATGGCGGTGGCGGCGGCCGGGGCATGCTCGACATCGCTCGACGAACCGGTACTTCCTGCAGAGCTCGACACTCTCCTGGCAACCTCGGCGACGGCCATGGGAACCGTCGACACAGTCCGGTTCGAGATCGAGCGAGGGGGCGTCGCCATATACATCGACCCCGCGCTGACACTGGAGTTCAAGGAAGCGGTCGGGCGGTTCATTGCCCCCCAGGCGGCCGACGCCGTTGTGAAGGTGGGGGTCAGCGGCCTCAACGTCCAGATCGGCGCCATCGCCATTGATGGGACAATTTGGCTCTCGAACCCGATAACGGGCGACTGGGAGGAAGCGCCTTCGCAATATGCCTTCGATCCGACGACGTTATTCAGCCCCGACGACGGGTGGCAGCCACTGCTCGGCGGTGAGCTGACAAACGCGGTACTGGTGGGCCTCGACGAGAGCGACGGCGCGAGCCGGTATCACATCACAGGTTCGGCGCCGTCCAATCGCATCGAGACCATCACCGCCGGCCTGGTCTCTGATCAGGACGTCGACCTCGACCTATGGCTCGACCCGGACACCGGGCATGTCCTCGAGGTGCTCTTCGACGCCGAGACAGCCGCCGGGATAAGTAGCTGGCAGTTGCGCTTCTTCGAGTACGGAGATGACATGGAGATAGTGCCTCCGGAGGAACTCCTCCGAAGTGGCTGATGAAGGCGGCCGCCCGGGCTCCAAATCGCCCTCGGCGCGGGCGATCCTGGCAGTCGTTGCCTTCGGTGTCTTCGTCGCCGCCGACGACCTCACGGTGGTCACGACGATGCTGCGACCGATCATCGCAGACCTCGGAATCGTCCTGCCCGACGGCATCGATGACGCCGCCTGGATCGTCAACGCCTACCTGATTGCGTTTGTCGCGGTGATGCCGTTCATGGGACGGCTCAGCGATGTGATCGGGCGCCGCCGGGTGTATATCGCCGCTTTCACCCTGTTCCTCGCCGGCTCGATCATCGTGCCGATGTCGAGCACCTTCGGGCCGTTCCTGTTGGGGCGCGTCCTCACGGCTCTCGGTGGCGGCGCCATGGTGCCGATCGGCATGGCGGTGGTCGCCGATGTCTACGCCGAAGGACGCCGCGCTCGGGCACTTGGCGTGCTCGGTGGCATCGAGACACTCGGTTGGGTGTGGGGGCCGCTGTACGGCGCCATGTTGGTGCGCTTCCTCTCGTGGCGGTGGCAGTTCTACCTGAACATCCCGCTTGCCGTCATTGGCATCGTTACGGCATGGTGGGCACTGCGGGAGTTCGCCAAGCCTCACGCCGGAGCTCGTATCGACTGGGTGGGCGCCGCCACACTGACGACGGCACTGGTCGCCCTCAACGTCGCACTGTTGGGGTCGGCCGAGATCCAAAGCGTCACCGGCCTCGATGAGCTGACCGGCCGGTCGAGCCTCGATCTGCGGTGGCTGTACATCGTCGCCTTCCTGGCTGCGGTGGGTTTCTTCTTCTCGCAACGGCGCGCCGCCGACCCGCTCATCGACTTCAGCCTCTTCCGGGGGCGCAACCTGACTTCGGCCGTCGTGATCAACTTCCTAGTCGGCGCCGCCCTCATCATCGCCATGGTGAACGTGCCGCTGATCATCAACGTGCTCGAGATCGACATCGAGCGATCCGCCGTCACCGCCGGATGGGTGCTCTCCGCGCTGACGGCAGCCATGGCTCTCAGCTCCTATCTCGGCGGACGGCTAGCGGACCGCACGTGGTACCGGCCGCCGGTGATCGTCGGATTGGTCGGCGGCGGCCTCGCGTACCTCTTGATGGGATTCGGCTGGACTGCCCAGACGCCCTACACCACGATGGCATGGCAGCTCGGGCTGCTGGGCTTCGGGCTCGGTCTCGTCACGGCTCCGACGTCGGCAGCGGTGGTCGATGC
>CAMYIJ010000099.1 GCA_947258375.1 uncultured Acidimicrobiaceae bacterium | reverse complement strand
CGAGTCCGGGATGACCGTCGTCGTCCAGCCGAACGTGATCACGACCGACGAGCGGGCCGGGGTCCAGACTGGGGGACTCGTGCTCATCACCAACGACGGCGTCGAAGAGCTCCAGGCGGTACCGCGCGGCCTGTGGCGCGCATGACGCGGGCGGGAACGCCCGGATCCGTCTGGACGTCAGACGACTAGAGGCGACTGGGACGGCGGTAGTGAATCAGAAGCGATGGGTCTGGATCAGCGGCTTCGTTGCGGCGCTTGTACTCGGTGCGCTCTTCGGTTTCGTTGTCCTAGGGGACTCCGGCTCGGTTGATGGTCCAGATGCCACTACTGCGGCCGGTTCCAGCGTCGCGATACCCGTGCTCGAAGATTCCGGGTCGGCGGATGGCCTGGATGCGACGACTACGACCGGTCCCAGTGTCACGATTCCGGCGGGCACGCATGGCATCGGCCCGGCCCCCGGTTTCGGGCACCAGGTACCGGTGGCGGTGGTCGAGGGGGTGATTGTCGATGCCGGGAAGGATTCCCTCACTGTCAAGGTCACGGCGACTCCATACGAACGTCCCGAGTCCCGTGCCGACCTGGCGTCAGTATGGCCGTCGGTCGGCAGTGACCTGACCGTGGAGATCATTGGAATAGAGAGGGATGTTGGGGCGGCCCAACCGGGGATGCAGGTCCTTGTCTTGCTCAACGAGCGTGGCATTGAAGGTGAATGGGATGAATGGTTGGTACAGATGGTGGGGGTCGTGGACGGTGAGGATGTCGCGATCATCAGTGACCTGTCGGGGCGGGCCGACGAGCAACTCGGATACATTGCCGCTCAGCTGGGCGAGTCCCGCTACACAGCTTTTGTGCGGATCGCCTCCGAATTGAGGGCCTACAAGGATGAGGGATATGCGAACGGCGGCGATCTGCCGAAGAACCCATCGCCGGCGGTAGCAGCGATGCTCAGGTTCGATAGCGGTGCGACGCGTGCGGCCAAATGGGACGAGAAGTGGCGGGCCGCAGATCCGGCTGATCGGGACTACGACGACGCTCCCAAGGACGTCAAAGCCGGTCTCGAAGAGGTCCACATCTTCTTCGAGTTCGAGCCCGGCTTCATTGCCAACGACAAGCACAACTCGATCGTTGTCGTCCGAGATGGAATCGCCTCCGGGTTCGCGTTCGTGGCGTCGATCGGCTCCATCGACGAACCAATCCCGGCGACACCCGGCCGCGACATACGGATCGTGCTCGCAACCATCGAGGACATTTCCGGCACCGTCATCGGAACTATCCCCAGCGGCCAATGGGAGACCCTGGACTCGATTGTGGTGACAATCGCCGGTCCGAGCGATCGAGCGGTCGCTACATGGCAAGCATCGGAGGAGCCCGGCTAGCTTCCGGGTCGCTCGAGTTCGGGCCGCCTACGGTGACCGGCCGTTGGTGGTGTAGGTGCGGCCGAGGGGTGTGGTCCAGGTGTGGTCGCCGTTGGGGAGTCGCTGGTAGCTCCAGCCGGTGTGGTGGCGGATGCGGTGGTGGTGGCGGCACAGGGGGGCGAGGTTGTGGTCATGGCTACAGCCCCCATCGCTATATGGGGTGCGGTGATCGATATCGCAGTCGACTGACGGCATACGGCATCCGGGGAACACACAGGTCTGATAGCGGGCGGTGATGCGGCGCTGCTGGGTGGTGGTGGGTCGCCGCCTCGTGACTCCGGTGTGGATGATGTCACCGGTTTTTGGGTCGGTGACGATGAAACTCCATTGGCTGTGGTGCTGGTCATCTGTGACCCGGCGGGCGACATCGGCAATGACGGGTCCGTATCCGGCGAGCTCACCGGGCTGTTCGTCTAGTTCAGCGAGTGTGGCCAGGTCGACGTTGAGTTGCACACCGCCGTTGACGGGACCCTCGGCGGGGTTACGGGTGCCTCCGAGGATGTCGAGGTAGATATCGGCCCGTAACTGGTCCATAGAGCGTTCATCGCCGAGGCGGCGCAGCTCGCGGGCGGTCTTATCGAGGAAACGGGTGATCGCGGTGACCCGTTCGGGTGGTAGGTCGAGGCCATGGAGGTGGGCGGTACCTTCCGGAGTCGGAGTGGCATACACCCGCCGATCCTCCAGAGAGCGCCGGAAACGTTCCGCAGCAGCGTCGGGGTCGTACTCGATGCAGCGGCGCCGCAACCTGGCCGTCAACTGACCCGCAGTGAGCCCGCCGGCCTCATCAATGATGCCAGCAACCACCTCCCGGGCCGCGACCACAGGTAGATGGTCGGTGCCCCGGACGAGGACTTGGGCGCGGCGCACATCAACCTCACCACCAAGGAGCGCCTCGAGCACCCGCGGCAGACGTTGCACCAGTTCTAAAGCCAGGTGAGTCTCGGCCTCAGCCGAACGGCGGGTGAGCTTCAGGGCGGGCCCTATCTCAGCTGCGGTGTACTCGACCCGGTGGTGATACATGTCACCAGAGTCGCTCACCACGGCTTCGATGGCTGCGATGTCCCGATACGACTGGGCCATGTAGTGCGAGGCGAGTCGGCGGTGGGCGAGCAGCACACTGACCAGTTCATCACCAGAGAGCGAGTCCCGGTCCACCCCCTCCAGAACCGTCGCCAACTCAGGCCCGGGTTCGAGCGTTTCGAGTATCTCAAACCAGCTAGTTGCAGGTAACGTATCTGTAGCGAACATACGTTCGATAGTATCAACTACCCCCGACAAGAAACTGGACACCAGTGAGAGGCTCGGCCTGCCCGCCGGCCGCTCACTAGGCTTCATCGGCGTAAACCATGCGTAGTCACAACGGGCGTATTCACAAATGGCGTATCCACGCGTCGTGCGAGAAGGTCATGACCACGCCGAAAGCGCCAATTGCCGTCGCCGCTGCGGCGGCTGGGCTGGCAAGCCTGGAGGACTGGGGCGCGGAATCAATCGAAGCCACGCTGCGCAACATGCTCGAAGAGACCGAGCTGTCGGCTCGCAAGGGCTTCCAGCCGTTGCGGGTCGCCGTCACGGGATCCAAGCCGAGTCCTCCGCTGTTCGAGTCGATCGAGGTACTGAGCCGCGACGTTTCTTGCGCCGGTTGGAGGCCGCCGCAGCCCGCATGGGGACGCGCTGACTTGGGCAGCGGGATCGTCTTATGAAAGGGCCCAACTGGCTGCTTTGGGTTCTTGTGGTGCTCGGGGTCGGGAACCTCGGTCGAGCTCCATTTATCGACTGGGGAGCCGATGTCGTCTACAGCTCGGTCACCTTGCTGTTCTTCGGCGCTGCGTTGGCGGCGGGTATCGAGCTGCACAAACGCGGAGCCTTCTCCGAACCGGAAGGTGTCGAGGAAACTGAGTCCGCCGACTCAGCCAGTACCTGACGAGGCGTCTGCCCGGCGAACGAGCGACCGATGTCAGATTGCGCCCGGGTGTCCCCGGGCACAATCGCGAGCTACTTGACCCTGGTACTGGCGCTCAGCACGCTGTTGTCACGGTCGAATCGATGCCCGTCGAGGACGACGTCGTCGATGCTGAGCGTGTAGCTGCCCCGGTCCGCGTCGTTGACCTCGAAGTAGGCATACCCCGAGTTGGAGGTGTTGGCCTGAACCGGGTGAGCGGTTCCGTCGGGGTACGTCCAGGTTGCGGTCACTTCTGCACCGTACGCCGCCAACGTCGTGTGCTTTTCGACCTTCACAAAGGCTCGGATCTGGCGGACGCCTTTCTCCTTGAGAACCGTCAGGTCGATATCGGCGACAGCGGTTCGCTGCTCCACAGGCGGCGGCGCCGGACGGGGGTATCCAATGGCCATCCTGACAGTGGTCGTCCCGCTGTAGAAGTTGGGTATCCAGATGACCCCGAAACCCTGCTCATAGGCCGTGACGCTGTAGACGGAGCCCCACGACGTGTAGGTGACCACGGCATCGGGATAGGCGTCGATCACTGCCTGTGGATTCGCGGCAGCCACCGCAGTGTTGATCCCGGCCGTTGTCGTCCAGCCACTGACGGGCTCGTACCATGAGACACCGCTGAGGATATCGTCCGGTGAGCCGCCGGCGATGCCACCGTCGGCACCCCGATAGCTGATCCACACGTGTCCGCTGCCGGGCAGACCATCGATGTCGTAGGTGCAGGAGGCTTCGCTTTGGCAAGACCGCGGCTCACCGTAGGCGTCCACAACCTGGGCCCTGGTGTCGCCGAGCGCGATGCCGGGCACACTCTCTCCTTCAACAACGACGCCTTCGTCTGGCACCGCGGCGAAAGCCGGCGACGCCACTTGCACGCTCAGCGCCACGGTCAACACAATCAAGAATGTCCTACGAAACATCAGTCCTTCTCCTCGGTGATCTGATTTCGCGGTTGCTCTAAAACATACGCCTCCGATCTTGCGAGAACCTTGCCGGATCGTTACAAGATTCGGAACTTCCGGCGTACCGACGTCCCGAGCCCCAGTGCTGGGGGGCTCAGAAGACGTCCGCGAAATCCTCGAACTCTTCGGGCAGCTCAGTGTTCCCCGGCGCCTCCGCCCCCTTTTCGGAGATGATCGGGCAGAGCACAACTACGCCCGGGCGGTCGATGGTCACGAGTCCGTCGGCTAGTGCGCCCAGTATGTCTTCGGCGTCATCGAACAGTGCTTCCGGGTAGTGGGTCGAGACATACGGCGACTCGAGTATGTCGTCGAGGGTCACACCCTCGGCAGAGTGGACGACGTTGACGTTCCAGTGTGGTGAGTAGCCGCGCTCACCGGGGATGAACTCCGTCACGTTTGCCTGAAAGACGCGGTCGCCGCCGATCAGATAGAGGTCGTTCTCGCCTCGCTCGGTCACACCCTCTTCGACCCCGTGCAGGATGTAGTAGATCTCCTCTTCTTCGTACCAGCCGTTCGCCGTGGTTGCCCCGCCACGCGCCGAAACCGGCGCGGCGACACAGACTGCGGCAAGGGCGGTGATGAGCGTCACGAGCAATGTCTTGCGCTTCATGGTTCGCTTCTCCTCGACTCTAAGGATGTACCCACCCCGCCACGCCAATGCCACCCCTGCACTCGACGGCGCTTCAGCTCCCTCCTATTTTCGGGATCGCTGTGGCCTGGTGGATTTCGAAAGTGCGCCGCTACAGGCTGCGCACGGCACCACGTTCCGGCGGCGTCGGTTCTGCGACCAGAGGCCAAGGTCCGCTCTCATGGATCATTGAGTCGACCATTCGATGGCCGGGCTGCTATCCGACGATCCCGAGGCGCATGGCAGCTGCAACCGCGTGGGCTCGGCTCGATGCGTCGAGCTTCGAGTAGATCACTCGGAGGTTGGACTTGACGGTCGTCTCCGAAACGCCGAGCTCCGTTGCGACCTGTTTGTTCTTGAGGCCATCGGCCACGAGCTGGAGGATTCTCAGCTGATCAGGGGATAGGCCGTGGTGCTCGCGAGTCACGGACTTACGCGACAGATCCACCACTGCGTTTACCAGTTCGACCTGGATGTAGTGGCGATTCTCGGCCACTACACGAAGCGCCGTGACGAGCTCGTGTGCAGTCACGCTCTTCAAAAGACATCCGTCCGCTCCCAACTCGATGGCCTCCCTCACAAGAGCGTGGTCATCGAGCGCGGCGACGATCACCAGCCGCACCTCCGCCGCCAGCTCGCGGAGCTGCCCGACGACCTGAAGGCTCGTTCCCGGAAAGGTCCCGAGTTCCAGGAGCACGGTGTCGGCCGCCGCCTGGTCGAGGGTCTCAAACAAAGCTACGTCGTCGCCTGCTTCCCCAACGACGTCCACCCAGGTGGAATCGGCCAACGCCGCCTTCACTCCCTTCCGATATAGCTCCTGGTTATGGGCGACGATCAACCGCATTGTTGCTTTCCTCAGCCTTCGGGAAACCTTGATCACGTCCGGCGTGACCTCTAATCCCGTCTCGAGACGTCTAACTGCCGAGAGGACTGTCCGATTGCGGAACATTCGGTGAACGAGGTGGCCGCGCTCCACGAGCTGTTTCTCCGACGTGCTTCCGACCCTATCGCTATGGAACCGCCGACTCAGGCTCCGGGATTCGGCACATTCCCGGCTTAACCGACGCCTCCGGCGGTGACCTGGCCCTACTCGGCCAACTGCTCGATTCGTAGGCGCCGCGGACGCCCTGAGCGTCGCGGGATCCTCCGTTCCATGTCGACGGAGGCGGCATCGGCCCGTTCACAAGTGGCGTAGTCACAAGTACCCTCGCTCGGTAGCCGGTACCGGGATCGTGTCATCGTGAGAGCAGGCCGCATTTTCGCCCTTGCCCTGTGGGCTGCAATTCTCGTCGTGGCAACGGCGCCGGCGGCCGTTCCCTGCAGCGTGCCCCGCCCTCCCTCGCTGGAGGAAGCCATCGAGGGTCATGTGCCCTACGGAGAGCCGGTCACGGGCGTATTCGAAATCGAGCACATTGCCCACGCACCGAACTTCCTGATTCGTACCGAACGATCGGTTTCGGTGGTGACGAGGTACTGGGGCGAGGAACCGCCCAACCTGGGCCGCGTCTCCCACGGCGAGTTCTGGCTGGGCCAGGGCTCGAGCTGCGGCAACGGCGACTTCCCGCGAGGCGCGGTCGTCTACACCTGGACCAACGGTGATTCCGAGAAGCGGGGACAGTTCAGCGGGATCAACGTCGAACGCGAATCGATCTACCAGCGGCTGACACCCCAACAGGAGGCAGCGCTCAGTGCCGCGTTCGGCTCGGCCGTCGAAGTCGCGCCTTCGTTCGCCACCCACGTCGCCGCCTGGGGACAGATCTGGTGGCTACCCGGTCTGCTGGGCCTGGCGGCGGGCTGGGGGGTAGTCGGCCCATTGCGCCGCCATCTCAGAGCCCATCTCGCCACTGCCGCCGACCGGTTCTACTGGCCGGCGCTGGCGGTCGGTGGCGCCGTGGCATTGGTGCTCCCGGCCGCCAACCTGCTCCATGACGATGTGTCGTTCGATCTGGGCACAGTTCTGGCGGTGCTACTGATGACGGCGGCAGCCGCCGCCACGGCATTGAGCCCGCCGATCGCCGGATCGGCGGCCGCTGTGGTCCTGGTGACACTCGTCGGGACTCTGCAGGACAACTTCGGCCGGTCGCCCTTTCGGGGGGTGAGGTTCTCGACCGATCGTCTCTCCTTCGGTGCGTTCCTGGTCTTCCTCGGCCTGGGGGTCCTGGCGATGAGCGGCCGGCACTGGGCCCGCTGGCCGGGAGCCGCCGCGCTCCTCGCCGGCGCCGGTGCAGCCGGTAGCGCCGTTTGGGTGCTGACCGGGCGCGTCTCGTGGCTGCTCATCATCCCGACAACGCTGATCGCGATCGCTCTGGCCGCCTGGCTCGTCTGGGCCACCAGCTTCCGATATCCGCGCGACAGCGTCGAGCTGTCAAACAACTCAGGTCAGGAACCCGAGCGCATCGCGGAATGAGTCGCGGATGATGGAGAGGGTGCCGTCCATCGTTTCGGGCACCAGCAGCATCACCGCGGTTATCGATGCCAGAGCGGTGACGATCTTGGCGGGGATGCCGATGAGGAAGACGTTGGCCTGCGGGGCAAAGCGCGACGCGATGCCGAGCAGCACCTCGACGACGAACAGCGCGGCGATGGCCGGCATCGCCAATTCGACGGCAGCAATCATCATTCGGCTCAGCAGTTTGATCCCCATATCGGCGAGCCCGCTCGAGACGGCCAGCGTCCCGGTGGCGCTCACCGCCTCAAATGACGTGGCGAGGCCGGCGATGAGGAGGCGGTCACCGCCGAGCACGAAGAACAGGGCGAGGGCCCCGAGGTTGAGGAACCGGCCGAAGATGGGGTTTTGCGACCGGGTCAGCGGATCGAAGATCTGGGCTGCGCTCAGCGTCGACGTGAAGTCGATGAGGCCGCCCGCCACCGTGAAGAGCGTGAAGATCAGACCGGTCAGGTAGCCGAGGACGGCTCCTACCAGGACGTTCGTGAAGCCGGCGACGATGAGAAAGCCGAACGTGAGTTCCGTGGTCACAGGATCGGCGAAGCTGTATCCGAGGACGAGCACGAGGGCGAGCCGACCAACGGCGGGGATGGCAGATCCGAATATGGGAGAGGCGACGACGAACGTGGCGATGCGCACGCTGGCCAGCAGCATGCCGGCGATCCAACTCGCGTCGATTACCAGATCCATCAGAGGGAAGGGATGATCGACCAGAGCCCTTCGACCCAGAAGATCATCTCGCGGAGCATCCACTTGCCGCCGATGAGCATGACCAGGCCCGAGCCGATCAGCTTGGGGACGAAAGTGAGGGTCATTTCCTGGATCTGCGTAACCGTCTGGATGAGGGAGATCACGACACCGATGATGAGGGCTGCCATGAGGATCGGGCCGGCCACCTTGGCCGCAATCGTGAAGGCACCCGTGAGGATGTCCAGTACCTGAGCGTCGCTCATGTGACCCCCTGCACCGACTGGACCACCGATCCGATGATCATGGCCCAGCCGTCGACGAGCACGAACAGCAGCAGCTTCAGCGGCAACGAGATGAACACCGGTGGCAGCATGACCATACCCATGGACATCAGCACAGCAGCCACGATCAGGTCGATGACGAGGAACGGCACAAAGATGATGAAACCGATGATGAAGGCGGCTCGCAGCTCTGAGATCACGAACGCCGGGATCAGGGTTGTTGCCGAAACCTCCTCGGGGGTCTCGGGCCGTTCGTTGCCCGACAGGCCCATGAACAGGCGCAGGTCCTCCGGCCGTGTCTGTGACAGCATGAAGTCGCGCAGCGGGGCGAACCCTTCTTCGAAGGCCTGATCCTGCTCGATCTCGCCCGCCAGCAGCGGTTGCAGGGCCTGATCGTTGATGTCTCCGAAGATCGGGCCCATCACAAAGACCGTGAGGAGCAGGGACAGCCCGATGAGCACCTGGGATGGCGGGATCGTCTGGACGCCGATCGCGTTGCGCGTCAAGCCGAGGACGATCGCAAATCTGGTGAATGACGTGGTGAGCAGGAGGATGCCGGGGGCGACGCCGGCCACTGTGAGCATCAGGATGATCGTGACCGTCTGGCTCAGTCCCTCGTTCTGGGAGTCCACGGAGATCGAGACGTCGGGAACCTCGGGCGGCGCCGGCACCTCAACGAGCGGGGCGGGTATCTCCTGCGGTGTCGCCGGGGCGACGGTGGTCGTTGTGGTGTCACCGGTCTGGGCTCGGGCAGGGGATGCGCCGAGGACCAGCGCGGCGGCCACGAGAGTGAGCAGGACCAGGCGGCTAGCGGCGCAACGCATGGAACGGCCTTGCAGATGGTGGCGGCGGCGTCCGCAGCGTCATCAGCTGCAGTCGTCGAACGAGGCCCATCCTTGGCCGTTCATCGATTCCATTCGGTATCGCCGCCTCGGGTTCGAGGTCCGATGCGGCATTGGAGGTGAAACTCTCGGCGGTCTCCGGCTCCGGAGCTGCTTCCAGCTCCGAGATGAGACGGACGCTGCCGTCTCCGGCACCCACCAGGTAGCGCTTGTCGTCGACCTCGACGACCGCGACCCACAGGCTGCGGCCGAGCGCCGCCTTGTCGGTGATGCGCAGGCGATTGGTGGCACCGCCGCGACTACGGCGCGTCCACATCCACAGCGCCAACGGCGTGCCGATGACGAGCATGAGGGCGGGGACTACGTTCGAGACGATATCCATGCCGCTCATTGCGGTCGATGTGGGTTCCAAGGTCTTACGCTCTCCGGGTTCTAGCGCTCTACGAGTTCGGTCACACGGACGCCGAGTTCGTCGTCGATCACGACAACCTCGCCTCTGGCAACGAGGGTGCCGTTGACGAGTACGTCCACGGCCGCGCCCGCGGCCCGGTCGAGCTCGATGACGCTTCCCTCCCGCAGCGAGAGCAGATCGCGCACCTGCATGAGCGCTCGGCCCAACTCGACGGTGACGTTCATCTGGACATCCGCCAGGAGATGCAGGTCCTGCTGAACTCCGGGCAGTGCACTGGCGCCCAACTCAGGAAGATCTGCCGGGGCCACGCTCGACGGTGATGCTTCGGCAGGGATGACCGGATCCGCTGCCGTCATCAGTGCGTCGAGCGTGGCCTCGACAATCCAAAAGACCGTTATGAGGTTGGCGGGGCTCGTACCCACCGAGAACTGAATGATGTGCGTTGCCAGTCCGGCGACGGTGGGATCGGGGGCCAGAGCTTCCGGTGGCGCGACCTGCAAGTCGGTGCCCGTCGCCTGGCCGATCGCGGCGGCAGCGCCCCGCGCCAGTGCCTCGATGAGCACCATCGGCTCAACAGTCGTTTCGTCATCGAGGGGGAGGCCCCCCGCCGGAGCGACCGTGATCAGCCCTCCGGGTACGGCGCCGACCAGCATTGTGCGGGCGGCGACGGCGTCGACATAGGCGGTTGGCTCGATTGACGTAACGAGGGCAACCCCCTCGCCGGCGACAGCCGCCCCGAGCGATTCTCCGAGCGCGCCGACGGCTGCTTCGACCATGAGACCGGCAGTGTCGCCGATCGTGCCTGCGATGGCATTTGTCATTCGGTTCTCCATTTCGAGATCTCAATTGCGACGTTCTTGCCCCGTCTGCCGATTCGTCCTTCGAGCAGGTCCCGGCCTGCAATCGATCCGACGACCGACTCGTCCACCTTGTGGTCGAAGCGAAGTACGTCACCGACGCGAAGCGAAGCAAGGTCGCTGGCGCCGATATCGGACTCCCGCAGACGCACAGACACGGGTACTTCAATGTCGGGCAGGGTCGACAGCAGGGCGGCCGGAGTGGGCTCGCCGGTGCCGAGAGCGGGTTGCTGCTCGTCCGAGGTTGGTGCCATGTCCCAAACCGGCTCCAGGGTGGAAAACGGGTAGCACAGGGTGACCAGGCCGTCTGTGCGGTAGCCCTGCACGACCGAGAGCGAGTAGGAGAGGACCATGACCATTTCGGAGGGGTTGGCGCCATGGACAAAATTCGGGTTGAACTCGACGCCGGCGACCAGCGCCTTGATGGCCAGCAACGGCTCGAAAGTCTCCGTGAGGGCCTCCTCGGCTTCCCGCAGCAGGTCGGCGATGAGCATCGCTTCGAGCTCCGTCGGTCGACGGTTCAGGGCAGTGCGGCCGTGGCCGCCCAGTTGCCGATCGACAAGAGTCAGGGCGGTCGGGGTGCTCATCTCGATGAGAGCGAACCCAGGCAGCGGCGCCATCGTCATCTGCCCGATGACCGTCGGATTGGGCATCGCCCGGACGTACTCGTCGTAGGTCACCTGGTCGATCGCGAGGAGTTCGAGCCGGACCATTGTTCGCAGCAGACTCGAGAGCTTCGCACCGAGCGATCGCTGGAACGTCTCGTGTGTCAGTTCCAGGCGGCGCACCTGTTCGCGGGCCATCTTGGATGGATTGCGGAAGTCGAAAGGGCGCAGCCGCCTGGCATCATCCTCAGGGGATGCTGTCTGCTGCATCTGCGCTTGTCCGTTGGTTATCTGCGCCAACGGGGGACCTCCGATCCCGGTCGTGATCGGTCTCGTCGCATCGTGCGAACGCTACGAGAGGTCCAGTCGGCAGCTTCGATTCGGAGTCAAGGGGTCCGCTACTGAATCAGCAGCTCGGTGATCAGAACTCTGATTACCTCACCGTCCGGCCATACCTCGTGGGCCGCCGCAGTGAACTCGCTGCGAAGCGTGTCGAGAATGCCCGGCTCTTTCAGATCGGCGGTTGTATAGGTGTTGACCACTTCGAGCACGGCGTCCTTCAGTATGGGGAAGCGCTCGCCGACCGCGGCTCCGTCTCCGTCGAGCGGGAGGACGACCGCGAACCGGATACGGGCATACCGGGGATCTTCGTCGGCGAGGTTTATGGTCATCTGGTCGGCCTCGATGACCGGGCCCTCAGCAACGATCGTTGCTGTTACGGCTGCCTCGTCCTCAGCTTCCCCTCCACCCGAGAAGAAGACGAAGTAGACCACGGCCAGGACCAGCACCCCCCCGATGGGGGCGATGAACTTCATCTTGGATTTCTTCTCGACTACTTCGTCAGTCTCTTCATCAGCCATCTGCTTCACCTCGATCCAGCACGATCACCAGCTCAACGCGCCGGTTCTGCGCCTTTCCGTCGTCTGTTGCGTTGTCTGCTTTTGGTCGATACTCCCCATAACCGCTTGCCGCGAGGCGCGCCGGGTCTACGGCGTGTTCCTCGACGAGCAGCTTGAGGACCGCCAACGCCCGGTCTGAGGAGAGGTTCCAGTTGTCGTAGCCGAAGGCGTTCAGCGGCACGGTGTCGGTGTGTCCCTCTACAAAGACGTCGTTGGTGAAACTGGTGAGGATGGGGGCGATCGCGTCGATGATCTCAGCGCCCCGGTCGCCGAACTCGGCTGAACCACTGGCGAACAGGACGTCGTCGGTGGCGATCGCAATGGTGAGTCCCCGCTGGGTGATCTCAAAGCTAACGGTATCGCCCAGCCCCGCAGCGTCGAGGGCAACAGTGACGAGATCACGCGCCTCGGCCAGTTCGTCGCGGTTCTCGAGAACCTCCGGATCGTCGGTCGTGCTCGGCGGGACCGTGGTAGCGGCCACATCCGACTCGTCCTCGAGGCTGGGGAGGCCGTCGAGGATCGCCAGGCCCTCCATGGCGGACTCGCCTATCTGCTGGGTGCCCTGGCCGGCTCCGACAATGCCGTCGCCCTGCTCGAAGAACCCCTCGGAGGCCGCCGGGTTGTCGAACGGGTCGGCGAGGCCTGCGACGAAGAGCTCGAACTTCTGCTGGTCGACCTGCGAGATCGCATAGAGCATCACGAAGAACGCGAGCAGCAACGTGACAACATCTCCGTACGTGGTGAGCCAGCGGAGCTCATTGTCGGGGGGCGGCTTCTTCTTGACCCTGGCCATTAGGCTGCCGCCGCTTTGCCGCTGGAACGCTTGGAACGCTCCTGGTGGCCGACGCGCGCCGTCGGCTGTAGGTATGACTCGAGACGCTCGACCAGCATGCGCGGGCTCGCCCCGGCCTGGACGGCGAGGATCCCGTCCATCACGATCTCGCGGTACACAACCTCGAGGTCGTGGAGTCGCTGCAACTTGGCCGCCACCGGCAGGAATACGAGGTTGGCGAAGATGACGCCGTACAGGGTTGTCAGCAGGGCTACGGACATTCCGAGCCCGAGCTGAGCGGGGTCGGACAGGTTGCCGAGCATGTTGATCAGCCCGACCACGGTTCCGATCATCCCCATCGTCGGGGCGTAACCGCCCATGGTCTTGATGAAGGCGATCACGGGTCCGTGCCGCTCGTCCAGCGACGCGAGCTCGATCTCGAGGGTGTCACGAACCGCGGCAGCGTCGACACCGTCGACAACCTGCTGCAGGCCGGCCTTCATGAACTGGTCGTCGAGGTCCTCCAGCTTGGCTTCGAGGGCGAGCACCCCTTCTTTGCGGGCGATTTCGGCAAATCCCATGAGCTGATCTACGGCGTCACCCGCGTCCGCTTCCTTGCCGGTCATCGAGATGATGATTCCCTTGGGAACGCGCTTGATGTCGGGCATCTGGAATCCGGAAAGGGAAACACCGACAGACCCGACAACGACAAGGACCAGCGAAGATGGGCCGATCAGGGCGCCGAACGAATTACCGTCCATCACCGTTGCTACGACGATGCTGATGAGGGCAATGACTATGCCCATTATCGTTGTCACGGCTTGCCCTTTACGGAACGAAGCGGCACGACCTTGGCGTCGGCGCGGGGAGTGATGTTCTGGGCGGCAGCCAGCACGGCGGCGCGAGCCCGGGCGATGCTGGCAACGAGGGTGGCGGGATCATCGGCGACGACCATGCGGCGGCCGTTGGCGAGCACAATCACGGTGTCGGGATCGGTCTCAATCGCCTCGATGATGTCGGCGTTGATGAGAATGGTTCCGCCGGCCAAGGGCGTAACAGGAATCATGTCTCGCACCTCCTTGTGCCGTATTCCCAAATCCGTTTGTCGTTGTACTGTCGGTAGTTAGGCGGTGTAATTAACGACTTGTTGCCGGTTAATCGCCTCGAAAATGATCATCTTCTAGCCATCTGGAGCCGGATCGACGATCGGGGTCGGTGGGGTCGGCTCAGCAGTGTCCGAATCAGCAGTGTCCGAATCGGCCGCGGTGACAGAAATCACGTTTGTCGGCCGCGGTGACAGAAATCACGTTTGTCATCGGGATTGATTCGCCGCTGTCGAGAACCAGCACCGGCCAATCGACGGTGAATCGCATGCTCTCGACGGTGCCCGACACAGCTAGATCGTTGAGCCCTATCGCATCCACGCTCTTGCCGACCAGCCCGAGGCCCATGGTGACCTGCTGGAAGCCCATGAGCTGTTGGTTCATGGCTGCAATCGACTGCAGCGTTTCGACGGTTGTGAACTGGGCCGTCTGCTGGAGCATCGCCGCGCCGTCGTTGGGCTCCATCGGGTTCTGATACTTCAGCTGGGCCACCAGGAGCTTCAAGAACGCGTCGCTTCCGAGCTGGCTGAGAGGATTTGCCTGATCGGAACTGCCGGGGCCGTATCCGCTTGAGACTGGATTGATCATGGTCTACTCCTTCACAGCCGCAGGCCCGTTGCGCGGCGTCGGCGCGCGGTCCGGCGCGTGGTCGGAGCCGGTTCGTCGGATTCCGGCCGATCGCGGCGCTGCCGCTGCTGCGAATTCGCAGCCAGGTCGAAGCCCTCGGCCGACAGCGCTTCGCCTACGGCCTGCATGAACGGTTCTGCTACTTGTTGGGGGGCCGATCCGGCGATGGGTGCCACGTGGACCTTCCCGTCGGCCTGGATCGCCACCATCAGGCGCAGCCCCTCCAGTTCCGGCATGTCGACCACGACCATTCGGGGCGGCGGTTGTGTCTGCTGGAACTCGACCATCCGGAGTACTCGATTCACGAGCTGGGTGTTCGGCGCCGCAACGAGTCGTGACTGCGGCTGCGCCTGGATGGCCGCGGCGCTGTCGCCACCGGTGTCCATGACGGGGGCCGCGGGGGTTGCCGGCTCCGCCGATTGTTCGGCGGCGCGGGGATCGGCGGCGACTGCCGCGCTCGCAGCCGTAGCCGCCGTCGGGGCGTGCGGCAAGGTCACCGCGGCAGGTCGTGCCATCTCTGCGGGGTGCCCGGGCACACCGCCGGTGGGGGCGGCGGGTGCTGTTGTGGAGGCGGTGGCAGCCACCGTCTCGAGCCGGGGTGAGTCCAAGACCCCCGGCTCGGACGAAGGCTCGCCGATGTGTGTTGGTTGCGGAGCGCCGGCGCCGGTCGCCACCCGGCGCGCTGATGCTGGCTGTAGAGATGTCTGTAGCGGTGTGCCTTGCCACGGATCATCGATCTGGGCCTGCCCGTTGGGAGCGCCCGGAGCTCCGCCGGCGACGTGCCCGGGAGGGGCGCCCCCATTCGCGTCGGTCGCGGCGACACTCGCCGTCGACTGCGCGGGTGAAGAAACGGTCGACCCCAGGCGGGCCGCGACGGCCCGCGCCGCCGGTGTTATGGCCGGGCCGACCTGCGGCGCAGCCTGCTCGGTACCGGTCAGTGGCAGGGAGCCGGGGGTTGCCGGGGTTCCGGTGACGGGAACCGCCGGAACGCCGGTCGGCAGCCAAGGAGTGATCGGGGCACCCTGGTAGAACTGAGTTCCACCCTGGGCGGCATCCTGGTCGGATTCCTGATTCTGAGGACTGGCACGCCGGACGAGCCCTCGTCCGAGATTGCGGCTCAGCATCTCCGCGAACGCTCCTTCCGGAGCGTCGGCCGCCGATTCACCAGCGCTGGCGTTGGGCGTCGCGTTCTGAGTCGTGTGGTTAAGCGGCATCTCAATCATCGGGCTCCTCCAGCTCGGAGTCGGGTCGGCAGTGATTCATGGGTGGCGGGCGGCATCAGGCAGTCTCCCTGCGGGAATGGAGCATGCCGAGGAGGTCATCGAGGCTGCGCTCGGCTGCCGTTCGTGCCTGGCGGGCGGCATCGTCCCGTCTGCGAGCTTCGGCCTTTTCGGCGGCCTCGAGATCGGCCGCGGCCCGGCGCCAACTCTCGGTTCGGACCTCGAGTTGCTTGCGCGATCTATCGAACTCGTCGGCGGCGCGCAGCAGTGCCTCGTGGCTCACGATGCCGCGCAGCTGTAGGGAACGGAGTTCGACCGGAGTGATCAGGTCCTCGATCGGGACCGATTCGCGATGCTTGGCCTTGTAGGCGTCGAGCCGTTCGCGGGCCTCATCGTGGGCGGAGCGAGCGGCGGCCAGTCCGGCGCGCTCCATTTTCTCGTCGATCGACCGCAGGCGGGAGAGGACGACAAAGGGATTGCGTCGGGCCATCAGCGCACTCCTCGCACAACTGAGCGCAGCTTCTCAAGGTCGTCCCAAGCCGCTTCGTAGCCCGTGACTTCGGAAGCGTCCTGTCTCATGAACTCCGTCAGCTGGGGCAGTGCCAACATGCCGCGATCGGCCGCGGGGTTGCTGCCGGGCACATAGGCTCCGACCTCAACGAGCTCGCGTACCTCATCGGCGGCCGCCATCGCGTTGCGGGCGGCTGCGACGAGTTCGATGCGGGCGGGGTTGACCAGCTTGGGGGCCAGCCGGCTCAGCGAACTGAGCGGGTCGATGGCGGGGTAGCGGCCCGCAACCGCAATCCTCCGGTCGAGGACGAGGTGGCCGTCGAGAATGGACCGGGCGGCATCGGCGATGGGGTCGTTCATGTCATCACCCTCGACCAGAACCGTGTAGAAACCTGTGATGGTGCCGCGGGCGCGTGGTCCGGCTCGTTCGAGCAGTCCGGCCATCAGCGCGAAGACCGACGGCGTGTAGCCGCGGGCTGTCGGGGGCTCTCCCGCCGCCAGACCGATTTCGCGCTGCGCCATGGCGAGGCGGGTCAGCGAGTCCATCATGAGCAGTACGTCCGACCCCCTGTCCGCGAACCACTCGGCGATTCGTGTGGCCAGCAGAGCTGCTCTGAGGCGCATGAGAGGCGGTTCATCCGACGTGGCGACAACAACGATCGATCGGCTCATGCCCTCAGGTCCGAGCTCGTCCTCGATGAATTCGCGTACTTCCCGACCGCGCTCGCCGATCAGCGCCAGAACGGCGACGTCGGCTCCGGTTCCCCGGGCCATCATTCCGAGCAGTGTCGATTTGCCGACTCCACTGCCCCCGAAGATTCCGATGCGCTGGCCCTTCCCCGTCGTACAGAAGGTATCGATGAGGCGCACTCCGGTGGGCATCGGCGAATTGATGCGCATCCGCGACAGCGGATCCGGTGCGGGTGCCACCACATTGACGGGCTCGCCATCGATGGCGGCCGAGCCGTCGACCGGCCTGCCCAACCCGTCGACTACCCGCCCGACGAGATCGGGGGAGATCCGGCTGCCCAGGCCGTCGCGAAGAATCGTTACCGGGTCGCCTTTGCCGAGTCCCTCGTTGTGCCCGTAGAGAAGCACCCGGGCGCCTTCAGGACGGAGCGCGATGACTTCGGCGTGGCCGATTCCGTCACGGCCGTGGATTGCGAGCGCGTCGCCGATTCTGAGGCGGAGACCGCGCACCTCGAGCTCACGCGCCGTTACCCGGGCGACGCGGCCGGTCGACCGCCAGGGCTCGACCCGGGCAAGCTCGGCCAATCGCTCTTGGAGCTGCACAGTCATGACAGGACCTCTCGGGCGACACTGAGCGCCGCATCCCGGGTCAGATCGACCGAGGACCACGTGCCGCGCAGCCTGGCTTCACCCGTCTGCAACGTGGGGTCACGATTGATCGTTGCATCCGGGGGGACTTGCAGGTTCGAGGCTACGGCGTCCCAGTCGGCCGGGTTGACCGAGATAGTGACCTTCTCGTCGTCGAGGGATTCAAGGGCTTGGCTGATCCGTTCGGTGAGGACTGCGGCGTCGGAAACAGGCTGAACTCCCGTCGCATACTCGGCGACGGTCAGCGCTGCCTGCAGGACTTCGGTCACCATGGCAGCTCGCATCTGTTCGGCATCGGCGGCCGCCATTCGCAGCGCCGCCTCGATACGTTGCGCCATTTCGGTCATCTGCGCTCTTCCGGCGGCAACGCCGTCGAGGTGACCCTGGGCATAGGCGGCGGCTCTCGTGTCTTCAATGAGCTCGGCGAGCTCTCCCTCGAGAAACTGGGCGTTGGCGGTGCCGAAGAAGACGGGGGCCGTCATTACGGATGCGTCCCGGATGATCCTATTCAATGAGATCACTCTCCCCGGCCCGGGTGATCACTATCTCACCGGCCTCCTCGAGGCGGCGGACGCCGGCCACGATGCGGCTTTGGGCGCCCTCGACGTCGGCGCGGCGGACGGCTCCAAGCAGCTCCAGTTCCTCGGTGAGGGTTTCGGCAGCGCGCTGTGACATATTGCGGAGAATCGCCTCGTTGACCTGGGCGGGGACCCCCTTCATCGCCAGCGCGAGCTCCTTGCTCTCCACTTCCTGCAGGACCCGCTGAATCGAGCGGTCGTCGAGCGTCACGAGATCCTCGAAGACGAACATGAGAGCCCGGACCTTTTCGGTCAGCTCCGGATCGATCTGCCCGAGCCTCTCGAGGATGCTCTTCTCCGTTGTACGGTCGGTGTTGTTGAGCACGTCGGCAAGATCCTCGACTCCGCCTCGCACTGAGATCTCGGCCGAGCTGACGTTGCCTAGTTTGCTGCGCAGCGCCTCTTCGACCCGCGAGATCACGTCGGGGGACGTGCGCCCCATGGTTCCCACCCGGAACGCAACGTCCGCCTGCCGGGCGGCTTCGAAACCGGCGAGCACCTTGGCCGAATAGGACGCGGGTTGATGCGCCAGGATCAGCGCGACTGTCTGCGGATGCTCGTCTTTGAGGATGTGGACGAGCTGTTCTGAGTCGATATCGCGCACAAAACTGAACGGCGTTACGTGGAGGTTGGCCATCAAACGATCGATGATCTCTGCGCCGCGGCTTCCCTTCCACTCCGTGAGAAGCTCGCGGGCGTACTCGATGCCACCGGCGGCGAGCAAACGCTGCGCGGCCGCTTCAGTGGCCACCTCGTCGAGCACCGAGTCGATCGTCTCGGGGCGGAGGCGACCGATCTTGGCAACCTCGGAAGCGAGCGCCTCGACCTCTTCCTCGGAGAGGAACTGCAAGAGGCTGGCCGCGGCTTGGGAACCGACGGCCACAACGAGCGCAGCTGCTTTCTGCTCCGGCTTCAGGTCCATGGCCGTCATGGATTACCTGCCGACCCGCTTCGGAATGCTGCAGTGGTGCTCTGCCTGGGCTTCAGATTCATCGCGGTCATCGTCGATCTGCCAACCAGCTTCTGAGCAGGACCGCGATCTCCTCGGGCTGCTTCTGGACCAGGTCCATCACTTCGGGATGGAGGCCGCCCTCGGCCGAGCCGGCGCCGACTCCCACGAGAACTCGTTCCTGACCGCCACCCGGCAGGGCGGCGGGTGAGGGCGTATCGCCACCTGCCGACTTCTTCTTGCCTTTGCTCTTGCCACCTCGCGACATGAGCATCAGCGCAACCGCCACGATGAGAAGCACCAGGCCTCCGATGAGTTGAGGAATCATCGACATGATGTCCATGGGAGCGGCCGCCGCCGCGGCGGCTTCACCCTCGACCTCCGCCGGCAGGGCCGGGAAGGCGACGGCGGAAACGGAGATCGAGTCGCCGCGGGCTGTGTCGATGCCGACGGCCGCGGTGATGAGCGACTCGATCTCGGCTACGGGTGGCACGGTGAAGCCCGTCAGCGAGCCATCGTCCATGACGACGGCGACCGACAGCTGTTCCACCTGGCCCGGAGACACGACCGAGTGGGTTACCACCCTGTCGATGCCGTACTCGCGGATGACTTCGCTTCGGTCGTACGAGTAGCCATCCTCATCGGAAGTGATGACCTCTTCGCCGTCGACGCCGAGCGTCCCTCCCGGGGGAGTTCCGATCCCCGAGTAGGTTTCGTCGATGGTCTGCTCACGGATCGCGATCGAGCTATCGGGGTTGTAGCTCTCGCTTTCGGTCGACTGCTCGTCGAAGTTCAGCTGGGCCCGCACCACAACCGATGTGGAGCCGGGCTCGACGACCGTGTCGAGCAGCCGGCGGACGTCCGCGGCCAGTGCCGCTTCGTAGTCGTTCGTCATGCGGAGGTTGCGGTTGCTGACAGCGGCCGTTGCTGCGAGCTGGCCGGCCGCGTGGAGCACGTTGCCGTTGACATCGGCAACCGTCACGTCTTTGGCTTCGAGCCCCTCAACGGAGGATGCGACCAGGAAGGTGATGGTCTCCACCTGGAGCTCGGTCATCGCGCTGCCGGTGGCGATCAAGACCGAGGCCGTTACGGGCTCTTCATCCTCGAGGAAGAGCGTTTCCTCGGGAATCACGAGATGCACCGTCGCCGAGCCGACGTTGTCGATTTCCAGCAGCGTCTTGGCCAGCTCGCCCTCGAGAGCTCGCTGGTAGTCGACGCGCTGCCGGAAGTCTGAAACGTTCAGGCCCTGACCTTCGAGGATCTCGTAGCCCTGGGGCCCGCTGCCCGACCGGACGCCGGCCGAGGCAAGTTGGGCACGCGCCTTGTAGACCTGGCTGCGCGGGACGAGCACCTGTGAGCCACCGCCGTCCAGCTCGTATGCGATCCCCTGGCGTTCGAGCTCTTCGACAACCGTGGCGAGAGCCTTGTCGTCGAGGCCCGAGTACAGCACGGTGAACGAGGGCGTGCTCACCCACTGGAAGAAGAGAAAAGCGGCCATCGCCAGTACTGCTCCGGCGATGCCGATGGTCACCTGGTGAGCCAGTGGCAGCCCCCGGAACATCTCGGCTAGTCCTGATCGGCGCTCCATATCAGATCTGCATCCTCATGATTTCCTGGTACGCCTCAACGGCTTTGTTGCGAACCTGCACGAGAAGATCGACGCTCAGTGACGCTTTCGTCATGGCGACCATCAGCTCCTGCACGCTGGTGTCCCCGCCGAGAGCGACGTCCGTCGCCAAGGCGTCTGCGTCGAACTCCGCCTGGGAGACGGCCTCGAGCGCCGATGCGATGGTGTCGCCGAAGCCGTCGGCCGGGGCCCGGGTGGCTCCGCTCGCCGCCACACTGCCGGTGGCAGCCGGTACTGAGGAAACTGGAGGAATCATTGGCGACCGATCCGTAGTGCGGCCTGATAGGCCTCTTCGCCGGCACGAATGACCTGGATGTTCATCTGGTAGCCGCGCTGGGCGACGATCAGGTCGGACATCTGCCCGGCCATCTCGACCACCGGCCGCACGACGTAGCCCTCCTCGGAGGCGAGCGGATTGTCCGGGTCGTAGACCCACATCGGGTCGGCCTGCGATTCAACGAGCTGGTAGGGACGAACGCCCTCTCCGATGCCGCCGTCGTCGTTGGCTTCCTGGGCGTGGAGCAGGATCTCCCGGAACGGCTCTTCATCGGCCGGACGGATGGTGTTGACGTTCGCCAGGTTGTGGGCCAGGACCTGGAGCCATTGTCCGTGGACGTTGGCGCCCGAAGCGGCGATATCGAGAACTCCGAAAGCACCCATGGTCACTGCCCCCTAATGGCCGAGCGCATCAGGCCGGCCTTGAAGTTGAATGCTTCCACCATCGCCTGTTGCAGGAGGTTGTTGCGCATCATCTCGACGACCTCGTTCTCGAGGTTCACGGTGTTGCCCGTGGGGTCGGGAGCTCCGGGGGCCTTGGATAGGCTCGGAGATCCGACCCGCTCGATGTCGTCGCCGTCGATGGCGCGGCTCAACTCGCCTTCGAAGTCGAGGCGCTCGGCGCGGAAGCCGGGCACCTCGGCGTTGGCTACGTTGTTGGCCGTTACCTGAGCGCGTTGCTCGAGTGCTTTGAGGGCGTATTCGATGACCTGCATCGTTGAGTCGCCAACCGGGACCACTTTGTCGCCTCCTGAAAACGCGAGAAGGAAGAACGCATGTGCGCTCTTCCTTGAAGCCTTGCGAGATCCATCTCGTGTGTGTTGTCACCGACCAGTCGGCGGGATCGGGTGACTATTAAGCGAACCCCCAAAAAGGCTGGTCCGTTATCGCAGTCGTGGCGCTCCTTGGCTAGGAACGCAGGTAGGAGCGGACCGCTTTGCGCATAGTTGGAACGGTTTCCAGGTCGCCACCGACAGCGTCCATCTCCCCCTGGAGGCGAGCCTGCATGTGCTCGATGGCGTCAAGGGCGCTCCGAATCTCCTCCACACCGGTTTCCGCGGGAAGTGACAGAGTCGGGGCCTCGATCGCGGCAAGCCGGTCCCAGTCGGCGCGCTCTATACATTCGCCGATGAGCTCGACTAGGTCGAAGACTCCTGTGAGTTCGCTCATGCCGCCCCCGCTGCCAACTGGGCGGAGGCTTCGGCGAAGGCATCCCGCAGGCCGACGAGGTTGCTCTTCACGTCCGGCAAGTTGCCGGACGTCTTCTCGAGGTTGGCCTTGGTCAGCGTGGCCAGGCAGTACTCGTAGATGGCAGCCAGGTTGGATGCGATCGTGCCGCCGAGGTCATGGTCGAGGGAGAGGAACAGTTCCATGACGATGTCCTGGGCCTTCGTCAGTTCCCGGTTGACGACTTCATACTTGTCGCGTGGGTCGTCCGCCATGGCATGTTCGGCGCGCGCAATGGCGGCGATGGCGCCGTCGTAGAGCATGATCACGAGCTGGGCGGGCCCCGCGGTGCCGATCGCCTGCGTCTGGTAGACGCTGCCTGCGCTCTCGTACGGGCTCACTGGGTGGCTCCGCTGGTCTGGCTGCCAAGCTGAGCGGTCAGCCAGGCCGCCTGGGACGACAGCGTCGACATGGCGACTTCGAGAGCGGCGAATTGCTTGAGGAGCAGGGCTTCGTGACGCTCGATTCGGTCCTCGAGAATCTCGATCCGGTCGTCGATCAGGGAGACCTGTGATTGCCAGGCATCTCGGGCCCTGGCGATCTTGCCGGCGGCACCTTCTGTCACGTCAAGCATGCGGTCGAGGGCTCCGAAGACGCCGGCCTGATAGTCCACGGTGCTCAGCGACAAGGATCCACCGGCCCCGGCCACTTCGGCGGCAGTCGCCGAGATGCTCAGCACGATGCCCGTCGGGTCACCTGCAGTCGAGGTGAGCGACCTTCCGGAGCCCGTAGCCGCCTCGCCGCCGATGGTTCCCGCGACGTCGGCGCCGGCATAGGTCCCGGCGAGGCTGAGGAAATCGCCGATGATCTGGAATGAGGCAGCGCCGCCATAGGACGAGTGGTCGAACTGGATTCGATCCTTGCCCGCCACGTCGACCTTGGTGGCGGTCACGGAGCTCGCCCCGGCCGCCGTCAGCGCGGCGTTGAAGGCGTCGACGGCCTCATCGACGTTGTCACCGTCGAGAATGGTGACGTCGATGGTGGTGCTCCCGACGATGATCTGGAGATCGGTGTCGGAGTTGGGCTTCTTGTAGTTGGCGCTCTGGGCCGTGGCTTTCTCGGCGGCCTGGGTGACTACGACATCGTACGTGCCTTCGACGGTGGCTCCGCTCGCCGATACAAACCCCACCCGGGAGTCGAGCGTCGTGCCGCTCTGCAATACGAGGTCCATCACCGCGTCGAAGTCGTTGTTGAGAGCAGCCTTCAGCTTCGTTTCGTCGATGTCGAAGGTTCCACTGCGGTTGAGCGAGATTCCGATCGAAGAGGCCAAGGGATAGTCCGTCGAGCCTTCGTTGATGGTTGACGAAATCGCGGCCCGCAGGTCGATCGTGAGTGACCGGGCGGTCGAATCCCCGACGAGGATCCCGCCAACCTCGGCGTCGGCGTTGTACGCGGTGAGGGTGCCGAGTTCGCTCAGCGTTGAGTTGATGTTGTCCATCAGCTCTTTGATGGCCGTGCTGGCTGCTTCGGTGTCGCGCACCGAGGTTATCGTTACGGGAGTCGCCGATGTTGCCTGCAGCGTTACGCTGACACCTTCGACGAGGTCGGTGATCGTGTTGGAAGCCCGAGAAATCGTCAGCGCACCGGGGCCGCTGCCGATCGTCACCTCGGCGTTGACCCCCTGCTCAACGGTGTCGAAGTCCGAGAGGCTGGCGACGGTGCCCGATGTCGTGAACACTCCGTCCTCTCCGGACTCGTCGGCCGTCAGAAGAAGTTTGAAGTCGGTGCCGTCAACGTCTACGACTCGCGCCGAGACTCCGGCCTCGAGGCCGTTGATCTGTTGGCTGAGCTCGGCCACGGTGGTTGCAGCCGTCGTCGTCACCGTGTGGTCGATCCCGTCGATCGTGATCGTGAAATCTCCGGCGCCCACGAGGTCGTCGGCTCCGGAGAAGTCGGTGTCGCCGGCGAGCTGGTGGACGGCGGCGAGTTGATCGACCGTGAAACTGACCGAGCCGGGTGTGACCGAGCCGGTTGCCGTGGCGGTGACGGCAGTCTCGTCCGAGGATTGGGCGATTGCGTAGCTGTTGATCTCTTGACGGGTGTCCAGGGAGTTCAGCGAGGTGCGGATTGCGGAGAACTTGGTGTTGAGGCCTTGCCAGGCGGTGTCTTTGGCCTGGATTTCGGTTTTGCGGCTGAGGAGCTGCTCGACGGGGATGCGCTCGACTTCGATGAGGCTCGAGATGATGGAGCCGGTGTCCAGGCCTGAGGCCAGGCCACCTATGTTGAAGAGCGGTATTGCCATTTTTGGCTGAGCCTCTCGTGGTGACTAGGGGTCCCGTCGGCCGGTGGGGCCGAACTTGCGGAAAAACTTGCGGATGGGGGAGCGCCCGCCTTCGGGCGCTACCCCCTTCCGGTTGGTGGTCTGTCCCTACTGGAGCAGGGCGAGAACCGTTGCAGGCACCTGGTTGGCCTGGGCGAGCATCGCAGTGCCGGCCTGGACCATGATCTGGTTCCTGGTGAACTGCACCATCTCTTCGGCCATGTCGGTGTCCCGAACCCGGGCCTCTGAAGCCGAGAGGTTCTCGACTGCGACGCTCAGGTTGGCGACGACGTGGTCGAGGCGGTTCTGGGTCGCACCCAGGGTCGCCCTGCCGGTGCTGACCGCGTCGATGGCACCATCTATGGTCGTGATGGCGGTATCGGCGTCAACCGACACGTCCACACCGCTGATGTCGGTGCCGAAGACGTCTGCCTGCGCCAGCGTCAGGTCCGCCGTGATGTCCAGGCTGTCGCCGGAGTTGGCGCCGACGTGGAATGTCAGCTCGGCTCCTAGAGCGCTGTAATCGGAGAAGACCGTCAGACCGGCAAAGGTGCTGTTGGCACCAATGGCGTCGATCTCTGCGAGGAGCTCGGTGATCTCGGCTTGCTGAGCAACGCCGTCCGTCGTCGCCGTGTTGGCGGCGTCGACGGCCAGCTCACGCATACGCTGCAGAATCGAGTGCACCTCGTTGAGGGCGCCTTCTGCGGTTTGCACGAAGCTCACGCCGTCCTGAGCATTGCGGATGGCCTGGCGGTTACCGCGGATCTCAGTCCGGAGGCTCTCGGACTTGGCGAGACCAGCGGCGTCGTCGGCCGCACGGTTGATGCGGAATCCCGAAGACAGCTTCTCGAGCGATTTGCCGAGTTGGCCGTTGGTTGCCGAAAGGTTGCGGAACGCGTTGTACGCCGCAATGTTCTGGTTGATACGCACTTTGGTACCTCCTTGTAGGACGGTGCGATTGCCACTTCGGCCCCGTAGGGCCTTGCCAACTTCCGTGTCGACTGGGGTGTCTGTCGGCGTCCGACCGGTTTGCTAAAGCACTTGCTTGCAGGTTTATCGGCACAGGTCCGGAAAAAAGTGAGGTCCAAAAGACTACGCATAGTAGGCGTATGCGAACGCGGAAAGTGACTATCTCCAGAATGGACATTTAGACTAGACACCTCTCCTGCCGAAGTTTGGAAGGTGGTGCGACGAGGGGCGTCGCCCAAGCAGAAAGCAGGCAGCTGGTGGACAAGCAAGCAGGGAAGATGAGGGCCGAGAACGATCTCGTCACTGCTCATCTGGACCTCGTCGGCCGGGCGGTGGCCCAAGTGTCGTCAAGGTTCCCCCGACACGTAGATCGTGAAGAGCTCTGGAACGCCGGAGCACTTGGATTGGTAGAGGCAGCCCGACGGTTCGATCCGGAAGCCGGGATTCCATTCGAGCGGTACGCGGTGACCCGCGTGCGGGGTGCAATCATCGATTCGACTAGAACGCGCGATTGGGCGTCACGCTCAGTGCGGCGCAAAGCGCGTGAGATGGAGCAGACGAAGGACGACCTCCGTGACGGTAGCGGCCGCGAGATCGAGCGGTCCCGGCTGGCGAGCGCCATGGACATCACCGTGGAGGAGCTCGACAAGATTCGGGCCCGGTCGGCCACCTCGATGCTTCTCTATCTGGATCACGAGCAGACCGACGACG
>CAMYIJ010000098.1 GCA_947258375.1 uncultured Acidimicrobiaceae bacterium | reverse complement strand
GCACCACATCACACCCCGCAGCAAAGGTGGTAGCCATGATCCCGACGGGCTCACATTGTTGTGTTGGTTCCACCACCACATCGTGGTCCACCAACAAGGATTCACCATCGACCCCCACTCTCCACCGAAACGAAGACGATTCCTCGCCCCCGGCGTCACCCGAGCCCCACCCCCCAACCAGAGGCACATTGCCTCAACCCGCTCGACGACCGCCGAAGCCACCGATCGAACTCGGCTGAACCGACCCACACCCCCAACCGACAAGCGAACCGCTTGCGGCGAACCATTGACGCCCGAGCCTTCGCCCGCGCCTTCAACGAATCGCTCGGTCGAAGTGATGCGGCAAGCCGTGGTCTCAGGCGAAAGCGAAGCCGCGGGTGGCAGCCACATCTGGACAATCTCACCTTTTCGCGGCCGGCGCCCAAGGTGTTGCAACCATCCCGACTCGGGGATTCGAGCTCCAGGAAGACACATACGCGCACCAGACCGATCGCTGAATCCGGCACATCAACACCCCTCCCCATCAAACCACCCCGAGCCGCACCCCCTGGATCAGCCTCGACTCCTGGCCGCCAGTCATCGTGTCTCATCAGGCGTCAGCGACCTTGGGGCCTTAGGCGCCGTAGGCGTTGAAGGCCAATGCCGTCATCGCGGCCTGGGGATCACTCTCGACGAGCTGAGCGACCGTCGCCGCCAGAGCGTCGCTCGGCGACATTCCGCTCCGTAGAAGCCCGTGGAGTGCGAGCATCGCCCTGCGGGTGGGCTCGTCGGGGACATCGACCTCTGCGGCGATGACCACGCGCGTACCGGCGGCGAGAGCGACGGCGGGCAGGCCAACGGCGAGTCCACCCCGATAGGTTCGCGGGCGCCCGATCGCGCACGCTGAGATGATCAGCTCGGAAGGCGCGGCCACGGTCTGCATTTCGTACAGCGTCAGCGGACCGTCCGCCAGATCGAGGCTCGAGAAGATCGGGTTGTCGGTGCGGGCCACGCCGTGAGTGGCGACGTGGACCCGGTCCGACTGGTCGATAGCTGCGATGACGGCATCGACAGTGGCGGCGCGGCCCGACAACATCTTCCCGGAAGGGTCGGCAGCATGAAGATCCTTCACCTCGACCGCCGCCTGAGCCGGTGCCGGACCGGCGACATAGGCGGTGGTGCCCGCTCGGTCGACTCGGGCAAGTCTCGAGGCGGCCAGCCAGCCCGCCGGACTGGCGTTGATGACGAGTCTCCGGCCGGCGAGGGGACCGATGAGGTTCCACGGCACGCCGAAGATACCCGGAGGAGGTATGAGGACGATGGGTCCTTCAGCCAGCCCGAGGTCGTCGAAGAGGGCACCTGCGAGCCGGTCTACCTGCCCCCGAAGTGCCTCGAAACCGGGCGCGGCGTCTCCGCCGCCGAGCGCCGAGACGAATCGCATGCGCACTTTGGCCGCCAGGTCCTCCGCCGTGGCGACTTCGCCCCGCTCGTAGATGCCGGCGTCGTCCTTCGTGACGTGAACCAGTGAGAGCTTGCCCGAGTGTTCCACGAAGAGGAGCAGCTGGGCTCCGTCCAGTGCCCCTTGGAGCTCGGATATGGACGGCGAAGGTACAGATGACGCACCTGCTCCGACTGTTGTACGAATGGCTTCGCGGAGTTCGACTTCCGCCTTGTCCAGCGCACCGGCGTCTGCGTCATGGGATCGCAGTTGTCGGTAGTGAGACAGTCGCGCCATCACTTCGGGTGACGGTTCGGCTCGCGGCTGGGCATCGAGGGCGCGCAGCCGGTCCGTAATCTCGACAACGGAATCGAGGTCACGCCGGCCGATGGCGAGATCCAGAGCGAAATCACCCAGTTGCGAACCGTGCCCGCGGGCGGCGACGGTGAGATCGGCGATACCCATGGCTGCGGCCTGTTCACCGAGCTGGCGCAGGGTCGCCAGCGATTCTTCGATCGCCTGCTGAGGCCGACCCCTGGCGGAGGTGGTTCTCGCCGCCAGGGTCTTGAGCTGCATGTCGAAGGCAATGCCTACCCGATCCTGTGCAGTGAGCATCTCGGCGACCTCGGCTTCGGCGAATCCGATATCGCCGTCGGCGAGCCGGATCTCTGCGGACAGGGCACGAGCCACGGAGGTACTCCGGGAGGACTCGGCTCCGGCCGGGGGTGTCAGCACCGCCACGTCCGACGGGGAAGGGTGACCGGATCCGGTCTGCGCTGCCACGCGCAGAACCGCGGCTTCGAAGGCCATGTCGGTCGCCCCGAGGTCGGTAAATGACCGCCCGGCGTCGGCTGCGGCACGCATCGCCTGGTCGAACCGTCCGATGGACACGTACAGTCGAGCTTCCGCGATCTGAGCGAGCGCCGTCTGGCGTGAACCGACGGCGGCGGCGCGAGCCCGGCGAACGTGCTCGAGCGCATCATCGACCAACCCTGTCTGTTCGTATAGCTCGGCCGCGTCCAGGAGGTCGTCGAATGTTGGGCTCCGGTCCTGCCAGAGAGCCGTGAGGGTTTGCAGCGCGTCCGCCGGCCGACCGAGCAGGGAATACGCGAATGCCAAATGCTGTCCCGGCTGCGATGCCGATTCGATAGCTCCGAGCCGCGTCCACAGTTGTATGCCCCGCTGGAGCTCGCCGATCGCCTCCGCGGCTTGCCCGATCTGGATGAGGCACCATCCGCGGTTGCTGGCGGCGCGGGCGGCCCACTCGAACTCCCCGGCCGCCTCGAGCCGCGCGCTGAGGCCGGCGAGGGTCTCCGCGCCTGCAGCTGAGCGAGACGTGAACGTGTAAAGAGCCCCCAGCTGGGCGCAGGCCTTGTCGCCGATCGTGTCAGACCGGCGATCCGCCACCTCGGACATGAGTTCCTCGGCGGTCTCGAGGTGGCCGGCCATTGCCTCCGCGCCCGACAGAGACAGCGTGATCTCGTCGGCAAGGTCGAGCCCGCCGTGACGGTTCGCCAGATCGCGACCCGCCGACAACGTTGCGATGCTCTCCTCGATGGCGCCGTCGTTGCGCTGCGCCGTGCCGCGAATGCGCAGCACCGCGGCTTCGGCGAGGGGCCGCGCCCCACAGTGATCTTCAACTTCGGCCGCCAGCCTCAGAGGATCGCCGGTGCGCTGCGCCGCGCTGTGCAGCGCCTCATCGATGAGGCGGGCACAGGCGGCGCATGCCTTGTCAGCCGAGATCTGTTCCTGCTGTCACTTCGCCAGTATTGCGGCCATTCGCGGTGTTGCGAACGAGGTGCCGCTCCACGCGGCGAATCCATCCCAGGGCCCGTCGCTCCTCACACGTCGACTTGGCGGCTGCACCTCGACAAATGAGGTGTTGTTGCCACCTTTGAGGTAGCTACTGACCACGTCGACGCCCTCGACATAGGCGTTCACCCAACTCCCGTAGTTGGAGAAGTCGGCAATGGTGCCGAGTTCGTTCAACGCTCCCACGCCGGTGACGTCGGGGTATGCCGCGGGGTAGTGCGGATCTTCGCGGTGCTCGTTTCCGGCGGCGGCCACGACCTCGACACCGAGGGCGATCCACTCATTGAGTACCGGACGGCTGTAGACGAGCGGGTTGATCCCGGGAGCATGAGCTGGTCCGGCCAGGGAGAGGTTGAGCACCTTGGGGGGCGCCTGCCCCGATGTCCGGATGTCGGTGGCCGCGGCCTGGGCGACTGTAAGCGCCGTTTGCTTCGTGATCGCCCCGTGGCTGGTACCCGCCATATGGGCCAGCGCCCGTGCGAGAGCCACGGCCAAGCCGCCGTCGGATAGCGTCATCGTCGCCCCGTTGCTGGATCCCGCCAGCTCCTTCGGCCGGAAGGCGAACACCCGCGCGGTCGGCTCATTGATCAGCACGATGCCGGCCACAAAAGTGCCGTGACCAACATATGCTTTGATTCGCTTGCCGCTCAGGGCCCCCGGCGGATCGGTCTCTGTGTACACGAGGCCCTTACCTGCGTGAATGTCAGGCGATCGGCCCGGGGGAAGCACCCCGGTGTCGATGATCACAACGTCGGATCCGGCTCCGGTTGTTCCGTTGAGGATCTGCGCGGCCTGGATCTTGAGAGGGTCGAGTGGCGAGCCCGCAGCAATCGGCATGGGTGCGTCGTGGGGACCGAACTGAGTGTGGCGTCCCAGCACCATCACGTGGTGCGGACTGGCATCGATCCCGCGGGCCCGCAGCTCGTCAACGAGAGAGGGCACCGAGCGACCACGCGCCCGGACAGGCACCGACGTATGGCTCGAACCGGGCGCCTCCACTGCGTTGTCCACATCAACGAGATCTCCTAGATCTCCAATGCGCGCTAGCTGATTCGACGCGATGGTGAGTTCGCCATCGACGAAGTAGTAGTCCTGCCCACCGGGGCGGCCGGACGTCTTGAGTACGGGGGCGCCACTCTCGAGTTCGGCAATGACCTCGTCGGCGGTCGGTAGCGGTCTTGAGTCTGATCCAGTCATGGCAGGTCCTTTCCAGATGCGGCGCAAAGTACCGTTGCGCTGGACACAGGACGTGTGACCTTCCTCTTTTGATACGAGATCCGGTCCGGCGCGCGCTTCCAAACATACCGATTTCCCGGCGCGAATCGCGCGGCGGCCGCCTTTGTCGCGTATCAGGGCGAGAGTTCGTCCGTCTCTTACCCGGAGCGTCACCAGGGAGAGGTGACGGTGTTGTGGAGGAAGAGGCAATGAGCGAAGTTGATCCGGAGCTGTTGTTGGGCCACTGGATCCATTCTCACGAAGAGTCAGAAGATGACCGCTTCGTATTCCGTTCCGCCGACTATCCGTTTCCGCCCGCCCGGGGTCGTCGGGCATTCGTCCTGCGGGACGCCGGCGATGCCACCTCGGGGGGACCGGGACCTGACGACCGACCCGTCGAGGAACAGGGTGACTGGACCCTCGACGGTTCGCTCCTTTCGGTAAGGACTCCGATCTGGTCAATCGACCTCGAAATCGAGTCCCTGGAACGCGGGCTCCTGATCGCCCGCCGATACGCCAAGGAGGCGACAGACAATGGCTGATCTACCGACTGTACGCAGCTGCGCTACCTCCGAGGTCCACGAGCGATTGCTCAGGACCGTCGAGGGCTATGCGGATGCGCGGACCAACATCGAAGGCCAAGCATGGCGAGCCGCCATGCGCCCGGGAACGGTGGGCCGCTCCGGCTGCACGCTGATCCCGGTCGTTGTCCATGTGGTGCACCGCACCAACGCAGAGGACATCTCGCTGGCTCAGATCCAGAGCCAGATCGACATCCTCAACGACGACTACCGGGGACAGAACGCAGACGTGTCGACGGTGCCTTCCGCCTTCAGCGGGCTCGTTGGGGACGCTCGGATTCAGTTCGAGTTGGCTTCGACCGATCCGGATGGCAACCCGACCGACGGCATCACTCGGACGAGGACCAACGTCAACGGGTTCTCCTCCAACGACGATGTGAAGCGGGCCGCCGACGGCGGGGCCGACGCCTGGCCCGCCGATCGCTACCTCAACCTCTGGGTCTGCCGGCTGGCCGGTGGACTGCTCGGCTATGCCCAATTCCCCGGCGGACCGGCGGCGACCGATGGCGTCGTCGTCACGCACACCGGCTTCGGCAATACCGGGACCGCGGCGGCTCCCTTCGACCAGGGACGCACAACGACGCACGAGATCGGTCACTGGCTCAACCTGCGTCACATCTGGGGCGACGACGGCACAGGCTGCTCGGGTGACGACTTTGTGGCCGACACACCGAATCAGGCCGGCTTCAACACCGGTGTCCCGACCTTTCCCAGCATCAGCTGCAGCAACGGGCCCAACGGCGACATGTTCATGAACTACATGGACTACGTCGACGATGCCGCCATGGTGATGTTCAGCAAGGGCCAGGTCGACCGGATGCAGGCGGCCCTCGATGGTCCTCGCTCCAGCATCGGATCCAGCACGCCGTGTGTCGGTGTTGACGACGGGCCCGGCGAGAAGCCTCCGTGGAAGGAATGGATCAAGGACAACCCGAAGGACTGGATCAAAGACAACCCGAAGGACTGGATCAAGGAACCAATCAAGGAAAGCCCGAAGGACTGGATCAAGGAGCCCATCAAGGAGCTTCCCAAGGATCCGCCCAAGGAGTTCCCAAAGGAAGGTTCCAAGGATGGCATCTTCGACCCCGTTGGCCCGGTGGTCGGCCCGATCGATCCCATCGGACCGGTCAAGCTGGACACCCCGGACCTGCCGTTCGTGATCGGCACCGGCGCCGGCGCCGGTTTCGGCGGGCAGCGGCGCAGCGCGGCTGCGGACGCACTCCGGACCCAGATGTGGGCGCTGTACAACGTACTGGCGACACACGGACTGGAAGGTTCCGTAGCGCAGGGCGTGCAGCAGGCCGAGGCTCTGTACAGGCAGGAAAACGGCTAGAGCTCGAGGGGTCGGGGCCAGTGGGGCCCCGACCCCAAATACTGAGGGATGTCACATGATCTTGATCGTTACGTTTGAGGACAACGAGCACGTTGAAGAGGTGCTGCCGCATCTCAGTTGTGAGTACGTGCTCTTCAACACTGGCTGGTACCCCGAGGCGGTGTCGCTCTCGGCTGCATATCGGGACGATGGCGAGGTAACCACGCTGACGCTTCCCGACGGAAGAGTGATCGACACCGAGCGGATCCGAGGCGTCTGGTACCGGCGAGAGCGTCCGTACAAGCTCCACGAAGAGCTGACCGACGAGACCGCGGTCATGTTCGCCTGGTCGGAGAGCCGTGAGGCCTTGCTGGGACTGTTCTACTCGCTGGACTGCCCGTGGATGAACCCCCCGTTGGCCGATGAGAAATCCCAGCGCAAAATGGTGCAGCTCTCGGTCGCTCGCGAGGTTGGCCTGCGGATCCCGCATACAGTCATCACCAACGAACCGGCAACGGCGCGCGGGTTCATCGAGTCGTTCGGCTATGGCAACGTGATCCGCAAGGCGTTTCGCAACATACCCCAAGCGCCGCGATCGACCCACGTGATCACGGCCGAGGACATGGACCGGATCGACACGGTGCGCTTCGCCCCCGTGACGTTCCAGGAGTACATCGAGGCAGATATCGATCTGCGGGTGACCGTCGTCGGTGACGAAGTCCACGCGGCGGAGATCACTTCGACTCCCGAGTATGCCGCGGACTACCGGATGGGCCTGGGATCGGCCAACGTGGTCGCCCACGACCTGCCGGACAAGATCAGCGCCCAGTTGCTCGAGCTGATGGACCGGCTCGATCTCGTCTACGGCGCCATCGATCTGCGGCGGACTCCGGAGGGACAGTATGTCTTCCTCGAGGTCAATCCGGCAGGCGAGTACCGCTTCGCCAGCAACCGGACCGGTCAGCCGGTTCCCCAAGCAATCGCCACGGTTCTCAACAGGTGGGGGGCGGCGGGGTAAGGGCCTGCCGCACATGAACGCCTGGGCGGTCGGGTGGGTCCGACCGCCCAGGCGTCCTTCGGTGTTGTGGGGGAGCGAGTCGGTCCCCCCAGCCGCCGCCATCAACGATTCCGCACCCGGCGTGACACGATCCCATCACGGACTCATCGCTTTAATGAGGAGTCGGTTCTGCCGACAGTATGTGCCTGATCGCATGAAGATAGGTGGCTGGCGATGTTGAGAACTCTGCTGTTTCGGGGTCCGGAGGATGCCCTGATCGACTGCGGGACCGTGGCGGGTCTCCATTCGGATGTCCGCGCCGTGGTTGCAGCGGCCGAGCGGGCGCCGGCAGTTGCGGGTCCCCCGACGGCACGTGTGCCGGACCTTTCCGTCGCCGCCGATTACATGCGTTGGATCGATGCCGAGCATGGCCTCGAGGATTCGGGCACGATCGCCGCGCCCGACTACGAGCGTGCTCTCTCCGCGTGACGGCTGAGCAGCCGCAGCTGCTGGTCGTCATCGGCGACCCCGCCGAGGCTCACACGCTCGAGACGGTCCTGGGCAAGCGAGGCTTCGCAGACTCCCGGTTCGCAGTGTCGGCCCGAACCGCTCTCAGTGCGCTGGCAATTCGGCCGGCCGACTTCGTCCTGGCGGACATCGATCTACCGGAGGTCGACGGCGTCGACCTGATGCGCACTGTGGAGGAAGACTATCCCGACGTCGTGCGGGTCCTGGTATCCGACCCCCGCGAGCTGCGATCGCTACGAACGAGCGGCATCGCTCACCGCTGCCTGGCCCGGCCCTGGGACGTCGATGCCATCATCGAGATTGTCCGGAGGCGCTACGAGATGGAAGCCAGCCTGGCCGACCAAGGGCTCGAACAGTTGCTCGCCAGGACCGATCGTTTGCCGGTGGCTCCCAGCGCCTACACCCGTATCGCAGCCGAAATGCGCTCCCGTGAGCCTTCCATGGATCGGGTCGCGGCGATCATCGCTGAGGATCCCGCACTCACGGCCAAAGTACTCCAGCACGTCAATTCGGCCTTCTTCGCGCTGCGCAACGAAATCACAACGGTCGATCGGGCGGTGACCCTGCTCGGGACGAATCAGGTAATGGCCATCGTGATGTCGATCGGGCTCTACGGCCAGGGTGGCGGAGCGCCCGCCGAAATGATCGAAGCGATCAAGCAGAATGCCATGAAGGTGGCTGCGTTGAGCCGCGTCGTCGGCAAGATCGAAGGTGCCGAGCCCGAGGATCGTGACTCGGCATTCCTCGCCGGAATGCTGCACGATTGCGGCAAGCTCGTCATGGCGACCAATTGGGCTCACCAGTATGCCGAGATCGCGGACACCGATGACCTGGCCCTCGAAACGCAGATCATCGGTGCCGACCACACCCTGGTCGGGGCATATCTGCTGGCGTCATGGAAGCTGCCCGATGTCATTGTCGAGGCGGTCGCCCACCACCACCGCCCGTCTGCGGGCAACTTCGACGAGTTCGGCACGACCGGCCTCGTCCATGTCGCCAACGCGCTGGCGAAACGCCCCGGGGACGGAACGCTACCCGGCATCGATCCCGACTTCATCGGCCGATTCGACTTGTGGGACCAGATCGCACTCTGGATCGACGCCGCCGACGACTTCGAATACGAGCTGGCCAACGCCTGACCGGAATCCGCCCCGGTTTGGCTTTCTTATCCGCCGGCTGCCGCAATGACCTCGGCAATGAATGCCAGAGCGCGTTCGTTGTGCTTAATCCGGTGAAATAGCCCGGTTTTAAGCACAACGAACGCACTCAACAGGTCGCGGACCACGGTCGGGCCTAGCCTGGCGTCCGAGTAGTTGAAGTCGGCGGTGGAGTTAGGCGTGCAGGACAGCTCATCACCCGGGCCGGCCGGCACCTTCGATCCGTGGGTCGAGGTGATCGGGGATGCGGTGCGGCACAACGTCGCCGAGCTGCACCGCTACGCCGGGCGCCCGCTGCTGGCGGTGACCAAGAACAACGCCAACGGGATCGGTATCGCCCAGGTCGGCCCGATCCTCGATTCGATGGACGAGATATTCGGCCTGGCGGTGGTCCGGGTACGCGAAGCGTTGGCGCTGCGGGAGGCGGGGGTCACCAAGCCGATCCTGATGATGGCCCATGTCGCGGGGGAAGAAGCCGAGAAGCTGATCGGTCTCGGGGTCAGATTGAGTCCCTTCCACGACGATGCCGCCGAGCAGTTCGCGGATCTGGCACGTCGCACCGGCGGGCCGGTTCCCGTGCACGTGTTTGTCGACTCGGGTATGAACCGGATCGGCATGCCATACGAGCGAGCCGCCGACTGGGTTGCCGACCTCGCCGGTAGTGATGCAGTCAGCATCGAAGGCGCCTACACCATGTTCTCGGGCGCCATCCGCGATGGGGATGTGTTCGACCTCGAGCATCTGCGCCGGTTCCTGGCCGTCATCGCCGAAGTGCGTGACCGCGGCATCGATCCCGGGCTGCTCCACGGAGCGCCCTCGGATCAGCTGATGCGGTCGCCGGAGGTGAACGTTCTCGACCTGATCCGACCGGGCGGAGCGATCTACGGGCTGAACGAATACCGAACCGATCCTGCGGGGGCGCCGATCATGGATCTGCGACCGGTGTTCCGCCTCAGGGCACGCATCGTACGTGTCGAGCAGCTCCAGACGGGGGAGGGCGTCAGTTTCCATCACCGCTACCGGGCCGAGCGCCCGACCTGGGTTGCGACGATCCCCGTGGGACACACCGATGGCTACCCGAAGGACGCCGCCGGGAATGTTCAGGCTCTAGTCGGCGAGCGCCTCTATCCGGTGGTCGGTCTGGTCAGCTCGAACCACACCATCATCGAGGTGGGTGAGGAGGCGACCGTTGCCGTCGGCGACATTGCCACGCTGGTCGGGCCGGACCGCGAAGAGATCACTCCCATCGCGGTTGCCCGGCGGACGGGCCTCGCACGCGACTACTGGGTGATGACGAAGCTCAACCCGCTGCTCGCCCGGACGGTGTTGTAGCGGGCTCGTGTGCGCCTTGGCAATTCAAGAGCCGGGCGGACTCTGCTCGTAGCAATCGGTGATGGCTCGGTTGAGGAAGCTGGGATCCCGGCCGCGGGCTGCTTCCTGGCTGGCGCTCAGCGTGAACTGCCGCTTTGCGAGCCAGAGAGAAACGTCGTCATCGATGAACTCTCGCAGGCAGTCTCCGCCTTCTTGGCTGCCCCCCAAATTGCCGTACGCCTCAGCGAACTCGGCGCCCATATCGATGCACTCGGTCAGCACCGCGGCCATTGCGTCGAGCTCGCCATCGGTCAGGGGAACGAGCATCGGTCTGGCGCCGGCCCTGACATCGTCGAGCGACAAGCCCGCGGCGGCCAATCCATCGACGGAGAGCTCGGGGACTATCCCGTCGGCGAAGCACCGGGCACTTGTCTCGTCCACGATCCGATCTGGCTTGAGTTCTCAGCCATTGATTCGTAGATGGCGTCTGCGAGGGCTTGCTCTTCGCTGCTCAAGCCGGAGCAGCTGCTCCCCAGCAGCCCTGCGATAACGAGGAGGATCGCTGTTCGTAGCATCGACGCAGTGTATCTGGGGCGGGCTGTTCGCAACGGGTCGACGACGGACGGGGGCCGGCGGGAGCTCAACGGCTCCCGCCGACCCTCGACGCCGTCTGTTAGCTCTTGGCCCGTACCTTCTTGTACCGGTTGACGGCGAGAGGAGCGAACACGGCGATGATCGTCACGACCCAGATCAGGGTGTACAGCACGGCGTTCTGCAATGGCCACACGGTCGGATCGGGTGGTCCCGGCGGGATGTTGCCGAACAGTTCCCGCGTGTTGGCCACGAACGTCATGGGGAAGATCACCATGAACGATGCGTTGTCGACCACCTCCGGGCTGGGTACGAGCAGGCCGACGTACGCCATGACCCAGGAGAGGGCGTAGGCGAACAGCAGCAGCAGGCCGAAGCCAAGGAGCGCGCTGGCGATCCCGTTGTGGATTCTCCACCCGACCATCAACCCGGCGCCGGCCATCACGATCAGCGACAGTGCGTTGTAGATCACATCGCTGGCGGTGCGGCCGAACACAACCGCCGATTGTGACATCGGCAGCGACCGGAAACGATCGATGATGCCCTTCTGCATGTCCTCGGCCAGGCCCGCCCCGGTGAAGACCGCTCCGAAGCTCAACGTCATGGCGAAGGTTCCGCCGATCAGGAACTCCCGGTAGGCGCCGCCGGGGATATCGATCGAGCTGCCGAAGACGTAGGCGAACAGCAGCACGAACACCAGCGGCGTGATGAGCACGCTGAAGAGGATCTCGGGGACCCGCTTGATCTTGATGATGTTGCGCCGAGCGATGGCGACGCCGTCGCCGACTGCGTATGTGATCCGTTCCATCAGGCAACCTCCTCGAGGATCTCGTCCTGTTCGACATCGGGCGCGACCGCCTCGGCCGCACGGCCTGTCAAGGTCAGGAACACGTCGTCGAGCGTGGGCTTGCGCAGCCCCACGTCGGCGAGCCGCACGTTGTTGCCGGCGAGCTCCTGCAACACGTCGGTGAGCATGTATGGCTCGCCCGAGATCGGCGCGATGAGCGAGCGCCCATCGACGTGCGGATCGCCCGCCGAGTATCGGGACAGGCTTCGCCGGGTTGTTTCGAGATCGGCCTCGTCCGAGATGGTGAGCTCGATGCGTTCTCCTCCGACCATCGACTTCAACTCGTCGGCAGTGCCCTGAGCGATCCGGCGGCCGTGGACGATGTCGTCGGCGAGCTGGTCGGCCTCCTCCATGTACTGGGTCGTGAGCAGCAGAGTGCTGCCTCGGGCCACCAGCTCCCGGATCACATCCCAGAGCTCTGCTCGGCTGCGGGGATCGAGACCCGTCGTCGGCTCGTCGAGGAACAGCACGGGGGCTTCGGCGACCAGTGCTCCGGCGAGGTCGAGGCGGCGCAAGTTCGCCGACCAACTGCCCGAGTCCGTGCTTGCGGCGAGGTAGCAGGTCCAAGGTCGATCTCACGATGATGCGGGTTCGCGCTCGCGTTCCCTTCAATCGTTGTCGTGCCCGCGCATCCGCTCCTCTAGCGCCTGGCGGATGCCGGCCTGGGCCCGGCGAGCGAGCTCATCGGCGCGGAAGCTCGTGTCGCCGATCTGGACTTGTGCGCCCTCGGGGCCGCGGTCGGTTGCGCGCTGTGCAAGATCGCCGAGCTTGCGATCGATCATCCCCAGGACACCCTCCACTGTGCGCTGGGCGAATTCCTCGGCTCGCTGTTCGTAGTCGGTCCGCTTCTGCTCGCGCTCCTGCTCCCGCAGGGCTCTGCGATCTTTTCTGGTGAGCCGTCGCCGGCGGCCGGGCACAGCCGGTACGGGCGGTTGGGGAGGAGACGCAGCGGGCTCGGGCGGTGGGGGGATGCTCGGAGCCGAGACCTCTCCCGGCTGAGCCATCGGCGGGAACGCGACGCCCTCGATCTCGAGTTCGTAGACCCGTTCGGGTTCATCGATGTCCTTGAGATGTCGTTCACCGACCGGGAAGACCGAAACACCATCGGGCAACCTCGAGCCGACCAGCGCGCGTGTGGGCTCCGACAACAAGACGTGGCCACCCTCACAGACGCCGCAGAGTCGGGCCGCTCGGACGACGTCGATGCCGAGGTAGCCCTCCTCGCCGATCGTCGGTTCCCCGGTGTGAAGTCCGATTCTGGTCCTGACCTCAACGCCGGGTGGCCACTGGTGGGCGGCATGGTTTCGTTGAACCCTGGCAGCGGCAGCAACGGCATCGCGAGCCCGCGGGAAGGCGAAGAAGAAGGCATCGCCCTGCGTGTCGATCTCGACCCCGTCGTACGCCGTGAATGCATCGCGGACCAGGCGGCGATGGGCGGAGAGAATCTCGCCGTAGTCGTCGCCCAGTCGTTTGAGCAGCCCGGTCGAGCCCTCGATGTCGGTGAAGGCGAAGGTCACGGTGCCGTGGGGCAGCTCTGCCATGTCTTGATCCTAGGAGTCGCGCATGAGGTGCCGAGATTTGCGGCGCCGGTGATCGGAGGGACCGGCCGTCGATTGCGGGCTTCACCGCGGGGTATGCCGCACAGATGTCGACGCGATGTTTGTCGCCGACCAGGCTGTCGCGACCCATGTGTCCGCCGCAAGGTGCCTGGTTAGCGCTCGTGCGTGCGAACTAGGCGAGCGCTAAGCGGGTGCAAGCCGAGCGCTAATGCCGATCGCAGACGGTGCGTGTATGAGCCATTCACGCATCAACCTCTTGTCCGCTGCTGTGTTCACATTGGCCATAGCGACGCCTTTCTCAGGCGCCGCTCCGGCAGCATCTTCAGCAACGATTCCCACAGCATTGGGGTCTCCTGAGCTCGTCGAATCGCTTCAGAGCGTTTCACACGACAGTCCTCGGGAGATCCCACCAATCCGCCGACCCGTCTCCTTGGAAGGCGCTACCGTCTACGCCGAGTCGGCCGACCAGGTCGCCCGGGTCGAGTGGGCCTTGGGCCGATTCGAGCAGTTAGGTCTCAAAATGCCTGCCGTCGAGGTGTGGTATTTCGCCGACTTCTCCGGCTGCGCCGACCCCGCCAACCCGTCGAGGCAGCGGTCTGGGTACCTGCTGATCGAGCACGACAAGTACACGATCTACGTGTGTGGTCCTGAGTTCACGCTGTTGCACGAGTTGGCACACGTTTGGGACCATTCCCAACTCACGGACGATCTGCGGGACCGGTTCTTGGCGAAACGCGGTCTTGAGAACTGGGATGGTGTCGAGTGGGCACGCTGTGGCGGGGAGCACCTCGCCTATGTGCTGGCATGGGGCCTCCAGGACGGCAATGTCCGGCCCAGCCGTACCAAGCCCAACGACGATGACAGCCTGTACGAGGCGTTCGTATTGGCGACCGGGGCCGCACCGCTGCGGTGATGGGGACAGTCTGCGAGCCTCCTGCTGCACGTCTTCAGGGCATGG
>CAMYIJ010000097.1 GCA_947258375.1 uncultured Acidimicrobiaceae bacterium | reverse complement strand
GGCATCGATTTCGGCAGGGTCGAGGTTGATTCCCAGTTCACCCATGATTTCGGTTGTTCCGCGCCTCCGGCAGATTTATTCTACGTAGCTGAAATACAGGAAAAAGTTCGCTCCTCTTGATCCGGTTCCGATCCGTCATCGCAACCGTGGGTTGCTAACGGTCGTTTCCATTGGTCTCCGCTTACACGATTGTCGATCCATCCTCGTTCTGAACGATGCCCGCTCCCACGAGGACGGAGAGCACCTGACCGCTCGGGATGACTGTGCCAGTCGCTTCTGGGTCCCGGAGCGAACTGGACCGAGATCATGGTCAAGACGCCTTCTTTGTCGATCAGTCGGCTGTTCCATACCGACCCGGTGAAGTGGTCGGTCCCCGAGGATCGCCAGGTGCTCCTGATTCCGTCCATGTATGCCACCGTAGAGACAATACGCGCCTTCCTCGAACGGAGCCGAAACTCATTCCGGTCGGCTGGCGGGCCCGGAAGTCCCGGACCGTTAGGCGTTGGATCATGGGGGATCGGTATGCGAGACTCGCTGGGTATGTCCGGTACCACCCACACCGACGTTCAGCGGGTCCTCGTTACCGGCGCAAGCCGCGGGATTGGACGGGCTACTGCCATCGCCTTCGCCCGGACGGGCGCCACCGTCGTCTTGCTTGCCCGAGAGAGCTCCGAGCTCCGTGAGACGGCGCACGAGGTCGAAGACCTGGGCGTGCGGGCCGTCGTCACGCCGTGTGATGTTCGAGACGTCACCGCCGTCAACCGCGCGATCGAAGACGTGGAAAGGGCGTTGGGTGGCCTCGACGTTCTCGTCAACAATGCCGGCGGCGGCCGCTTCGCACCATTCTCCGATCTGACCGAATCCGATTGGAGCGACGTGCTGTCGCTGAACGTCGAAGGCCTGGTCAACGTGACCCGGGCGGTCCTCCCTGTAATGAGGCGCCAGAGCCGGGGGCACGTGGTCAACATCGGATCGATCAGAGGACTGGAGAGCGCGCCGATGATGACCGCTTACACGGCCAGCAAGTTCGCCGTTACCGGATTCACGCGGTCACTACGCCAGGAACTGGAGGGATCAGGAATCCTCGTGTCGCTGATCTCGCCGGGCGGTGTGAAGACCGGCTTTGGGGGAATCGGCCCGGCGCAGAAGGATCCGACCTGGATGGACCCCGCGGCGGTGGCGGACCTGGTAGTCCAGGTGGCCGAGTTCCGAGGGCGAGGCTGGATCGCCGAGGTCACCATGCTGCCGGAGCCGACCATCAATCGGGGATAACCGCCTGCACGTCGACCTCGTAGAGCATCCCCTCTCGGGCGAGCCGGGCGACGCCGAGCAAGGTGGCTGCGGGCTTGTCAACCGGCCAGATCTTCCCGGCCACCCCGTGGATGATCGACCGCTTCTCCTGGTCGAGGTCCACGACGTAGTGGGTGAGCTTCGTCACCTCGGCTGGGCCGATGCCGGTCGCGGCGAGATGGGTTTGCGCGTTCTCGAAGGCGCGAATCACCTGTGCCTCGAAGCCGCCGTCCACCAGCGACCCGTCCAGGTCGCCGCCCCATTGCCCCGCAAGAAAGACGACCCGTCCAGGGGGTGGGACGACGATGTGGCTGTAGATGCGGGACGGATCGAATGCTCCGTCCGGATTGATGTGCCGAAACTCGCTCACGGTCCTCCTCAGCGACTAGTGGGATGCTATCCGCCGAGCGCGTTCCACGCTCTCTCGGGCACGTCGATCTCGCGTTCACGCGACAGGTCTTCGTCGCCCAGGTCGCAGCCACACCAAGGCCGACCGGGCCGATGCCGGGCGCGGCCTGGCACTACGGGGGAGGCTATCTTCCTGCCGACACCTCGAGTCGGCAGGATTGAGCACCCCGGGTCGGCCGAGAGTGGAGGTGCCTATGCGTGTCGAGGTCGTGTCGATCGCGTTGTGCACCATGAGCCTCCCCGGCCAACTCGCGGCTGGTCGACGGTACCCGCTCAGTTCTCGATGGCCATGGGCCATCGGCGAAGTCAGGAAGTGCCGAAGCCCGCGAAGAGGTCAATTTGGCGGAGCAGGGCCAGCTCATCGCCGAAGAACCATGCTTCGGCGATGAGGCCGTCTTCGACTCTCCACATGCCGGCCTCGATGACATCCACCGGTCGTCCGGTGGCGGGAAGCCCGTACCAATCGCCGGTGTGGTGGCCCACCACTCGCCAGATCGCCCACACTTTGTCGTCCTTGGCGGTCATATCGAGAACCACGTTCTGCCGGTCGACCATGGCGTCGTCACCGTGGTGATGGACACCGTTGATGTCGCCAATGTTCTGAAAGGCAGCCCGGTGGCGGCGATAATCTGGAGCCAAGAACGGCTTCCGGTCGGCCACCTTGGCCGCTCGGTATCTTGTGATCAGCGCCAGGTTCTCGGCTTCCTGGTCGGTGCAATGGCATTCCGCCGGACCGAATAGAGATACGTGTTCGTGCTCGACCATCAGGTCCTTCCCGGTTGGATGCTCCGACTCTACGACGGCACGGGACCGAGCCATTCCTCGCCCGGCCGGTTCGATTCTCGTGGCCCATCGAGAGGGACCCGAGGCCGAGTATCGAACTGCGAAAACGGGCGACTGTACCCATCGCGCAGGGGGACGCGAATCTCTAGACACGACGCTCTCCCAGTGGGAGGTGGAGCTCTAGACCGAGAGAGCGTCAATGGCTGGTCGTTGCCGTCGCCGCCCCTGCATCCGGTCCGCGTCAGCAGTGGTCGGGCGTTGGTGTGCGCCTGGGGGGCGTACGTCCCGGCGGCCGGCCACGAGCCGGATTCCCGCGCGCTCCCACGCGTGAGCCAGGCAAGGTGAGCGCGCCGGGAGCGGTCCGGCTGCGCCGCACCGCTCCCATTCGCGTCGATCAGTCGGATACGAACCCGTCGTTCAGTGTCTTGAGGAAGGCCACAATGGCGGCTTCCGCCTCTGCGTCGAGTTCAAGGTTGCCCAGCGGCACTCCCTCGAGAATGTCGCGGTTGACGTTGCGGTCCACTTCGGGAGACGGCCAATTCTCTGCGGGGACGTCCCGCGTGTTGTAGAAGTGGACCACCTCCTCCAGGCTCTTGAGGGCGCCATTGTGCATGAACGCCTTGGTGAAGCCCCCGCCGATGCGCTGGTCGACGTTACGCACCGTCGGTACCTTGTGTTTGCCGTCGTTGTCCCACGCCATGTCCTCATACTCCGGACGGCTGCGCAGGAACCCGCCGAGCCCCAAGTCGATGAAATCATCACCGAGCGGGTTGATCGGGCTGCCGTCTTCCAGCAAGATCTCGTCCATGTCGTAGAACGGGTTCTCGAGGTTCTTCGGCACCCCGATGTTCTCGAACGTGAAGTCGGTGAACAGCGGCGGCATCCCGCCGGGTCCGGAGATATGGCTGGTGTGGCACGCCGCGCAGTACTCGCCGAACTCGATCAGTCCGTCGAACTCCTGATCGCTGAGAATCGCGCCGGGGTCGAGAACGGCCTTGTCACCCTCGGCCAGTCCACAGGCCGCCTCGGAGTTACCCGCATCCAGACACGCCGCCCAGTAGACGTCGTACTTGGAGCTGAACGGGCTCACCTCGGGCGAAGCCTCGTAGGCGGCAATTGACAGTCCGACACGGTCGTATGTGGCCACCACCTCATCCGGGCTGCAGTCGAGAGAGCCGGGACCCCAGACCGCCTCGAATAGGTCGGTGTAGTTGGAGTCGGCCACAGCCTCACACACCGCCACAACAGACGGCATGTTCTGTTCGACCGGATTGAGGAACGGCCCGAGCGCCTGGTCGGCGGCCGGATTGCCCAACCGCTCGCCGGTGGCACGACCATCCCAGAAGTTGCCGCCGACGAACTCGTTTCCATCGAAATGGAAGATGGGACTGAACGGCGCGTATGCGGTCGACGGCGGCTTCCGGTCACCGAACCGCTGCGGTTGGGCTCCGCGGTACACCGCACCGTGGGCATTGACCCCGGCTATCCGGCCGGTCCAGCCCACCTCCGGGGTGTGGCACGTTGCGCACGACATCCACGGAGGATCAGATATCTTGTCGAAAAACAGCTCCTTGCCGAGTGCCTCCTTGGGCGTGAGTGACGAGTCGTCCTGGCCTGCCGTGGCCACGGCGCTCATCATCCCGGCACTAAGGAGAACCGTCAGCATCACGAACGTGAAGCGACGGGGACGGCGGCGGAGCTTCCCCTTGGGGTCGTGTAGGTTTAATCGATCCACGACACCCCTCCTCTCTTGATTTGCCCAGTGTGGCCCGGCGCCGGAAACCGCACCAGAGGAATTCGTCACCATTCCGGCCTGCCGGTGACGGAACGACAGCGGTGCCGCAACTTCTGACGGCCGGCGAACGCCGGCTTGTACATCCTGGCCGGCGCCCAAGCACATGCGGGCAGTCGGATCCGACGCGTCTCGTCGAGTCGCGCTCTCTTCTCTAGGTGGCAGATCAAGCGTGCAGGGCGGCCCTCTCCGCACAGTGTCACCAGCCCTTCCAACGGAGGAATCAGACCGCGGTCATGGGGTTCGGGTCCTCGGTGTCTTTGTCCAGCCGGCATTGGTGAAATCGGTACCTATGCGGCGACGCTATGTCGACGGCGATCTCGCCCGGTGTGAGCCACAACATGAGGTGACCGCATCACGTCTTTGTGCTTCTTGTTCCCGTAAGTGCGGAGCTTGCGACCGACTAGCAATTAGAGTCACGCACTCACGGGAGGAAGCTTGATGAGACTTCGTGAGTTGATGATGCTCTTGGCGCTTCTCGTCGTGGCTTGTGGCGAGACGGCAACGGACTCAACCGCGGCAACAGGCGTGCAGGCGGCCGCGAACGACATGTCCGGTCTCAGCCTGGAAGTACACCAGGCGCCCGGCTGAGGATGCTGCACGGGGAATGTCGATCTCACCGAGGATCCACAGCTGGCCGGCTTCAAAGCCGAGCACGGTGTGCCACAAGGCGCCGGATCATGCCACACTGCGCTCATCGAAGGATACGTGATCGAAGGCCACGTGCCGGCCGGTGCGATTCTCAAACTCCTAGACGAACGCCCGGATGCGATAGGGTGGCTCTGCCCGGGATGCCGGCGGACTCCCCGGGCATGGGCGGAGATCCCCAAACCTGGGAAACGCAGTCGGTGATGCTGATCGAAAGCGACGGAGACCTGGTCCCGTTCAGTTTCTGACCCTTCGGCCCAGCAGTCCCGCGAGGGCGAGCACAGACAACATCTGACGCTCTCGACCGCGTCGAGAGTCTTGGCGCGACGCTCGTCGTCCTTTAGGATCCTCGCTCGCCAGGATCTCGATCGCCGGAGCCCCGTTAATGCGCAGGAATGCAGTTGTGCTCGCGCTCGTCGCAGCCACCATCTGGCTGACCGCGCCCGCGGCGAGTGCCCACACCGCATTCGTGTCCTCCAATCCCGCCGACGGCGCGACACTCGATGAGCCGGTCTCGGAGATCACGGTCGTCTTCTCCGGGGAAGCTCAGCCGTCGGGTGAGGGTTTCGTTGTACTGGATCCGAGCGGCGAGCTTCGTACGCCCGACCGCGTATCGTCGCGTGACAACCTCAGCTGGACAATGCACTTCAACGCGCCGATCGAGGGCGGCACGGCCGGCGCCCGCTGGACCGTCGCCGCCCCCGACGCACATCCGATTGAAGGCAGTTTCACGTTCAGCGTTCCCGCGGCCTCGCCCGAATCGCTGTCGACGCTTCCTACAGAGCCGCCTCCTGCAGAGCCACCTCCTGCAAGTCAGGCCGCATCTCTGGATGAGTTTCTCGACGCGGGCGCATTCCGGGCACCGCTGCTCGACCTGGTCGGCACGGTCGCCCGTAGCTTGTCATTGCTTGGCGCGATGCTGGCGGTCGGCGGAATCGTCTTTGCGGCCGCCGTGATGCGCGGGAGCGAGCGCGACATCAAGAGCGTCCTGTTCTGGGTGCGGCGGGCGTCGGTGGTGCTTGCGCTCGGGGCCTTCGGGGAGCTCTTGCACCAGCTGGCGAGCATCAACGGGAATTGGCTCACGATTTGGCCGTTGGCGAGCTTTTCGACGGTCCTTTGGTCGTCACTCGGCCTCGCCATCGTGATGCGACTGATCGGGGGCGGATTGATGCTGCGCGCCCATCTCGATGTCGTCGATGCGGAGACCGTACCGGACCCCGTGCTCGCTCTACATGGTGCCGTGCCGCTCGGGGCCGGTCCGCCGACCTCTTCTGGTGCGACGGGGCGAACCGGGATGTACCTCCAGGCCGACGACAAGGCGTGGCGGGTCGACGGCGATCTGACGCTCGTGTTCGCCGGCGTCGCCGTGGCCTTGGCGGGGTTCGCCTTCGACGGGCACACCGTCACCGAGGGGATGCGAATTCTGATGTCTCTCGTTGCCGTGGCGCATGCCGCGGCCGCTGCCGTGTGGGCCGGCGGCCTCGCAATGCTCGGTCACGTCGTATGGCGGCGACACCGGCAGGGTCGTGACTCGCGTGCCCTGGAACTTGCGGTCCGATTCTCCGTGGTGGCTGCCGTAGCCCTGGCCGTTGCCGGCGGTGCAGGCACATTGCTTGCCGCGGCGATTCTCGATCGCTTCTCCGACCTGTGGATGACGGCCTGGGGTCGGGTCCTCGTCGCCAAACTCGTTCTGGTGGGTGTCGCCGCGGCGGCGGGTGCGTACAACCACAAGGTGCTGATCCCGCGCATGGTGCGCCGGTCGCCCGGTGCCCCGGACGCCGACGCCGAGTTTCGGCGCTCGGTACTGGTCGAAGGTGTGTCGATCGGGATCGTCGTTCTCCTGACCGCTGTGCTCGTGGCCTCAGCGTCGTAGCGGGTGAACCCGGGGCGGCCGGCGGAGATCACCGATCAGTTGTCTGGGGACTTTCGACGACACTGTGTGTTCACTGGACTTAACCCGGGTTCACATCGTCGACATCAGCGACCCGGCGAATCCGGCGAAGGCGGCGTTCACCCGAGCAAGCCGGGGACGCGCAGCAACGACGTGTTTCATGCGTTGAGCGCACTGAACCGTTCTCGGCCTCGCAGTTCCAGCCGCCATCGCCGATGTCTTCGCCGAGGATCCGGTCGACGATCGCCGATGCTTCCACCGCGAATCATGCCCCGGTCTTGATCGTTCGCCCGTTGAGGCACGGCTCGACCTCGCCTTCCTAGTACCGCTGCCCGTCGCTCGAATCGCCAGCGTTCGGCCGCAACGTCCTCTGGAGGCAAGCTGGAGGTCACAGAGTACCTGTCAGCGGATGGCCGGATCGCCGACTCGCGCTGTCAGTGGCATCAAGACGCTGCCAATTGATGACCAATCCGACTGATATTGGATGTCCGGGGAATGCCGGAGATGACCCGAGGTATCCCAGAGGTGTGGTCTAGTTGTCGTGACCGCCGGCCTCTTGTCCGAAATGGGGCCAATCTTCACACGCCGCAAACACGTTGGCATGGGTCTCGAAGTCAATACCCGGCTCTACCAGGAACTCGCCGTGATGCCCGAACACGAACCTCTCGACAGCGGTCAGTTTGAGTAGACGACCGGGATAAACAACTCCGACGGCCAACCCGTCATGGTGCGGTGTTTCGTTCAGCCAATGGAAATGTGTGAACCCGCGCTGGCGCGGCATGTCCTCGGCAGGGATCGCCCAGGCCGGATGCTCACCCGGGACGTGACCGCAGTACTCAGCTTTCATAGCCAAGCCGTGCAGGAGCCACCCAACCGTGCAACCTTCGGGGTTCTGCGAGCAATCACCGTGCATGGCTATCGGCACCCCATCTTCTGTGGTTTCGTCGCCCGGTGTGATGTACAAGAAGCCCACCAGCCCATCGTCACCCTCGGTCAGTGACTGTTGGTGAGTGTCGATGTGGTTGCCGAAGGTGAAATCGAATGGTTCCTGATGGTCGCGCCACTCATAGCCTGCTGCCCCCACTGTTGCCGGTAGAAGAGCTACAAACGCCAGAGTCGCCACCAGCGTCATCAGTTTCCGCGCGGTCAAAGTGTGCCTCCCAGCGATGCCGTGTTCGTCGCCGCCACTCTAGGTGGCCGAACTCGAAGGCGAAAGGGCCGGCGCCGCGGTGCCCGGTGGAACGGCAAAGGGCTTCCGTCACGATGCTCTGCTCGTTGCCGTTGGAGTAGAGCTTGGCGGGCGGACGGGAGGCGACAACTGGCGCTTCGCGTGCGATCAGGCCTTCTGGGATGGGACCTTCGTCTCTACTGCAACGGGACCTTTCTTGTCCCCCGGATGGGACTTGTGACGCTAATAATTCTTGCCCGGCGGCTCGATAATGGCACCAGGGAGAACACCGTTAGCCAACCGTTTCGTGCGGGGCGACATTCCACAGTCCGAGGGAGTAACGACGTGAATACAGAGGGCAAACCAGGGCGGCGACCATTGGTCCGGACGCTGGTCATCGCCGGTCTGTCGGTCGCGGCCCTGATCATCGTGGTCGCCAACCCAACCCGGGACCGGTCACCGGATTCCGATGTGGTGATCGACACCATCGGCACGCCGGAGCTTCACGTCGATTCCGACTTCGTCGACTTCGGCGACGTTCCCTACAGTCGGATGGTGGAGGCCTCCTTCGCGGTCACCAACCTCGGCGACGCCACGCTGCTGTTCGCCGAGAAGCCCTTCATTGAAGTCAAGGACGGGTGTTGACCTCCTACGCCGGCCATCGGTTCGATGGCCCTCAACCCCGGCGAGTCAACAAACCTGTCGGTTTCCTTCACGATGCCCCCCGGGATGGGTGGCCTGCACGACTTCCGAGTCCACCTGCTCACAAACGATCCGGATCAATCGGATCATGAAATCGTAATCCTCTCGAACTGGACGTCATGAAAAGCAGGCATATGAGCACAAAGACCTTCCCGATACTGGCACTGATCCTGTTGGCCGGGACCGCGCTCGCGGGGTGCGGCGGAGGCCACGACATGGGTATGGCCGACGAGTCGATGCTCCCCGAATTTGCCCATTCCGCACCGACAGCCGTTCAAGAGGCGTACTTGTTCGCGATCTCTCATCCCGAGGATCTGGCCCACCAGCCGTGCTATTGCGGTTGCGGGTCGATGGGGCACGAGAGCAACCTCGGTTGTTTCATCGAGGAGATCGCGCAGGACGCCACGATCACTTTCGACACCCACGCGATGGGGTGCGGCATCTGCGTAGACATCGCGCAGGACACGATGCGGATGACGGCCGAGGGCAAGTCCCCCGCCGAGATACGCCAATTCGTTGACGGACGGTACGCGAGGTTCGGCCCTCCCACGCCGACCCCGATACCACCCGGATGAGCCAAGCGGCGCCGGTGCCGGCGCAGCGACGTCCAATCACAGCAGGGCGGGCGATTCTCCTTGTCCTGATTGTTGGCGTGCTACTCGTCCCGATTCCGGGCTTCCGAACGCCACAGACGCACAACATCGTGATCGACGCCTCGCAGTTTGAGTTCTCCCCGGCCCGATTGACCGTCAATCGAGGCGACATCGTGCAGGTGACGCTGACTGCCTCGGACGTTGTCCATGGCTTCTTCCTCGACGGCTACGGGATCGATTTCCGAGTTGAGCCGGGCACCTCTCAGGAATTCACGTTCACGGCGGACCGGTCGGGCAAGTTCCGCTACAGGTGCTCCGTTGCCTGCGGCGCGCTCCACCCCTTCATGATCGGTGAACTGGTCGTTGGGCCCAATGAGCTCGTCTGGCGGGCAAGTGCCCTGGCCGCGGTAGCCGTCGGCGCAATGCTGCTTCACGCTCGCAAGCGACCGTCGGCGTGAAGACGATCACACGGCCTCCCGCGGGCGACGAGCGCCATCTCGATATCCTCAGCCGCATGCCCCGACTCCGGCGAATGCTCCTTTCCCGGGCTTTTCAACCGGTGGCCATGCTGATTCTCCTCGCTCCATTCGTACTAGCGGTCATGGCCGGGCTGTTGGGGACCTCTGCCGGCAATCGGAACTTCGGCATCGTGTTCGTGTGGATCGTGTGGTGGGCGGTGTTGATGGTGCTGCTGGTCCCCGGCTTGGGACGCGTCTGGTGCACCGTGTGTCCCATCCCCGCTCCGGGGGAATGGGTGCAACGCCGGGGCATCATCGGCGGAGCGGGGCGGCTGCGAACCAGGGGGCTGCGCTGGCCGCGGCGTCTGCGCAATATGTGGCTGCAGAATGCAGGCTTTCTCGTGCTGGCTCTGTTCTCGATGGTGATCCTCACGCGGCCGTCGGTGTCGGCGGGGGTGTTCGTCGGGCTGATCGGCGTGGCGGTAGGCATGAGCTTGCTCTTCGAGAAACGGACTTTCTGTCGATACGTGTGCCCGATTGGAGGCTTCATCGGCCTCTACTCCATGGCCGCACCTGTCGAGCTGCGGGTTCGGGATGCCCAGGTCTGCGTCGACCATCGCGAGAAAGACTGCATCACCGGCAACGACCGCGGATACGGCTGCCCGTGGATGGTCTACCCGGGGAAGCTCGATCGCAACCTCGACTGCGGCCTGTGCACCGAGTGTCTGAAGACGTGCACCATGGACAACGTCGTAATCAATCTGCGCCGGCCGGGGGCCGACCTCGCCAAACCGGTACGCGGCAACCGAATCGACGAAGCCTTCAAGGCGCTCATCATGCTTGCCTGCTCGATCATCTACCCGGCGGTCTTGTTCGGGCCCTGGGCGACCGTCAAGGAATGGGCCGCCATTGAATCCTTCGGGGGATGGCTCATCTATGCGGCCGCCTTCCTCATCGCCACGCTGGTGGTCATCCCGGGGCTCTTCTGGCTGGCGGTCGCCGGCGGCCAGAGAAGCTGCGCCGGCGGTCTGACTGTGCGGCGAGCGTTCAACGAGTACTCCCATGCCCTGATACCACTTGGTTTGGCCGCATGGGTCACGTTCAGCGTCGGGTTCGCGTTGACCAACGGCAGCTACGCCCTGGCCGCAATCTCCGATCCGTTCGGGTGGGGATGGGACGTGTTCGGGACGCGAGATGTCGGCTGGACGCCGTATCTGTCAGGCGCCGCGCCGACCATCCAGGCGGCCATTCTCATCGGTGGCCTTCTCTTCTCCATCCGCACCAGCTTGCGGGTTGGTCTTCGCCACGATCCGTCGGGCGAGACCACGTTGGCGGCCACAGCCCCGATCGCGGCGTTCCTTCTCGCTTCCACTCTGGCCTTGTTGTGGTTGTACCTCGGATGACGACGACGAGAGGCAATCGGGCGGCCCTCGTCATGCTGGCCTTCATCGTTGTCGGCGTCCCCGCCCTGATCATCGGGTACCAGTACGGCCTCCGTCCGGCACTCGCCGACCATCGTGTCGTCGATATCGAGGCGCTCGCTCCCGAGAATGGCGGGTTCTCGCCGGACGTTGTGCGAGTCGAAGTCGGGGAGACGATCACTTTGCGGTTCGCTGCCGATGACGTCACACATGGAATCGCCATCGGACCCGGCCTCGGCATCGACCTCGGACACGTCGATCCCGGTCACGTTGGAGAGGTGACGTTCACGCCGCAGGAACCGGGGACGTACACGTACTACTGCAACACCTGGTGCAGCGCCGACCATTGGAGAATGCGGGGTGTCCTCGAGGTCGTCGACCCGAACTCGCCTGGTGGCGTCAACGTACAGCTCGATCCGATCATCGAGGCGCTCGGCGCCGCGTCCGTTGACATTGACTCTGAGCCTGAAGTCGCAGAAGGCATCTTCCCTGATCGGTCCCGGGGGGAACGGAGCCTCGATACCGTGGAGGTTCCGCCGAGCCTGCGCGATCCGGACTGGCGTCTCAGTCACTCACCGGCGGAAGGCCTCGAGGTGCTGCAAGCGGACAACCCCGACACTCCAGAGGATGTCCTGGTCGACGTGGTGGCATATCTCTGGTCGGAGACACCTCCCACCGACGAGATCAGCGAGTTGTTCGCCAGGAACTGCGCCGCTTGCCACGGCGAACGCGGCCGCGGCGATGGCCCGGGCGCCGCGACGACTCTGGAAGAGCCGGTCGCATACCCCGAGGTTTCGTGGCATCGACGCGGCGACATCTGGTACGCCAAAATCATGCGGGGAGGTATGGGAACCGACATGCCGAACTTCGGCACCCTCTTCACCGAGGAAGAAACGCGTCTCCTCGTCGACTACCTGCGGTACCTGTCGTTCACTGAATCCTGAGGTCGTCCGATGCCGGATCGCCGCTACCGGGTTGATCTGGGTGGCGCCGGTCGGTTGCGCGGATAAGGTTCGAACCCAGTAGGGCCCACTAGTGCGGCGCCCTTCGCATGGGCTTGGCCCAGGACTGCACCACAACAGGTCGGGCGACTCTGTACACCCTGCCCCTTGCGGTCGATGGCTGCTTCTCATACGCTGAGGTTCGCAATACTTTGGAGGCGCTATGGAGCAGGCGATTCGGCTCACGTTCGAGTATCGCGGCAACGAAGTCTCGCTTCGATCGGCCCGACGGCTCAGAAAGCGCACACCTCCGAACGTCACCGACGCCGAACTCGAACGCACCTACGAGGTCGCCGGCGACTGGGTCGAGTTACGCGACAAAGAGGATCGCGTTCTGTATCGGCATCGCACCAGCGACCCGATCCCAACCCATGTCGAGGTCCGCTCCGGGGATCCAGAGCAACCGTTCACGCGGATCCAAGGCCAACCCGACCAGGGCACGTTCAGAGTGCTCATCCCCGCGGTCGATGATGCACGACGCTTCGTGCTGCTTCAACGACGCGGCGACGGCGAACGAAAGCAGCTGAGCTCCACCGAACGTATCTCGGTCGACCTGGACGAGATTGAGTACCTGCAATCGACCAAGGGTCCCGACTAATGGGTGCCGCCGACGGCACTGTTCTTGGGCTCACCAAGGTCGTTGACGCTGGATTGCCTGGTGACAAGTGGAACATCGTGCTGGTCGCCGAGGGCTTCACCGCCGCCGAGATAGGCAGCTTTCAAGGCTTTGTCGACGATTTCGTCGCCGAGTTCTTTGCCCAGCCACCCTTCAACGAAGATGCCGTCGCGTGCGCGATCAACCTCTACCGGCTCGAAGTAGCGTCGACCGAGTCAGGTGCCGACTTCCCGGACTGCGACGGAGACGGCACTGCGGCAACAACGGCAGCGACCTACTTCGACGCCAGCTACTGCACCATGTTCAACGGTGCACCTCTCCTGCGCCTCCTCTCCGGCGACGGGACATTGGTGGGAGACACCCTCGATGACCAGCTGCCCGAATGGGACCAGGCCCTCGTCATCGTTAACGACACCCGGTACGGCGGAGCCGGTGGGGAGATCGCCTGGACCTCGGTGAACGCCGGTTGGCTGGACGTGGCGATTCACGAGCTCGGTCACTCGATCTTTGATCTGGCAGACGAGTACGAGAGCGATGGCGACGACACCTTTGCCGACCCCGAGCCGCCCAAACCCAACGTGACGACAATCACAGATCGCGACGATCCTGCGTTCAAATGGGCCGACCTCTTCTCGCCTGACTTGGCCAATGAAGTCACGATGCCCAATCCGGATTGCACGGCGACGAACAGCGGGGCTAGCCCGGTCGCCGCCGACCGAGTTGGCCTATTCGAGGGCGCGATGTATCACCACTGCGCGATCTACCGGCCCCAGTACGACTGCCGGATGCGCAGCAACGGCTCACAATTCTGTGCCGTCTGTCAGCGCATCATTCGCGACTTCTACGCCTTCTGGGCCGGGCCGGCGCCGACGGGTGGGGTGACGCTGCCGATTCCCGATGTTCAATTCGTTGACGTGCCGGTGAACACCACCGCGGTCCGAGCAGCGACATTCGAAGTTGACTCCTGCACGGCGGTGACGTTCAACGTGACGACAGGCCCGGCCGCGCCTTTCAGCGTCGAGAGTCCCCTTGTGGTCGTCGCACAGCCGTCGGGCGTGTTGCCGTGGAAGGCCTACGTGTGGTTCCGCTACGAGTGCGGTCCAGCCGTCGGTGCCCACGCTGACCAGGCCATTATCCGGTGCGTTGAGACCGGAGAAGACTTCGTCGTCGACCTCACCGGCAACTGCGTTCCGAGACCGCGTGTCGCCGCCCAACTTGTCCTCGACCAGTCCGGCAGCATGAACGACATGACCGACGAGGGTCGCCGCAAAATCGAGGTGCTGACCGAAGCAGCGACTGTCTTCGTCGAGCATCTTTATGACGATAACGGCATCGGCGTGAACGCCTTTCACGCAGATCCGGTTCCAATCCTCGATGTGCAGGACGCAGGGGCAACGGGCGCCGGCGGCGGCCGCGACGATGTCCGAGACGCATTGGCGGTCTATGCACATGTCCCCGGCGCTCTGACCGCCATCGGTGATGGCATCGAGCTCGCGCGCACCAAACTCGACGATGCTCGGGCCGCAGCCGCCGGTAGGAATTCGCATTGGGTGCGCAGATGAGGGTGGTCTCCGGCATCAGCTTGAGCAGGCCACCGACAGCATGGCGCAGGCGTGCTGAGAACGGCGGCAGGGCCATGTTCTCCTTGCCCTGTGAAAAGTAGTTCTTGCCGTTTTTGTCGACGATACTCATATGAATATGCAGGCCGCTGCCGGCATCTTCCTCGAACGGTTTGGCCATGAA
>CAMYIJ010000096.1 GCA_947258375.1 uncultured Acidimicrobiaceae bacterium | reverse complement strand
GCCGCATCGTCTTCGGACCCGCCGGCCAACCCCACGACGTCGGGCGCCGGCACCGCCAGTTCAGCGAACCGATGCGGCGCGCAATCACCGCTCGCGACCGTCACTCCCGCTTCCCCGGGTGTGACCGTCCACCGAGATGGTGCGACATCCATCACATTGTCCACTGGGCTCGCGGTGGCAAGACATGCGTCGACAACGGCATCCTGCTGTGCCGCTTCCACCACACCCTCGTCCACGAGGTGGGATGGACCACCACTGGAACAGGCGACAACCTGACAATCCGCGACGACCTCGGCCGGGCATATGCCGCCCCAAACCCCGCACCACTCGCCGCCTTGGCGCGAGCGCCCTAGCGGCCCGCTGGTTACGCTTCGGCCAATAGGAGGATCGGCATGGACCAGGGAGTCCTGGCAGGCATCGGAGTTCACCCTGTGATCAATGCTTGTGGCATCTACACCGACTTTGGCGGTTCGCGCCTGTCGCCGGCCGTCTGGGATGCGATGACCGCGCTGAACCGCAGCTTCGTGCGCCTGCCGGAGTTGCTCGATCGCACCGGCGAACGTATCGCGACGCTGTTGGGAGCCGAAGCGGCGCGCGTCACGCCGGGGGCGGCCGCGGCAATCATGCTCGGCACCGCCGCGTGTATGGCCGGTACCGACGGTGCCAATTCGGCTCTGCTGCCGGACACCCGTGGTATGAGGAACGAGGTGCTGATCCAGGCGGGTCATCGCTACAAGTACGACCGCCAGGTGTCGATGACGGGAGCCCACCTGATCGAGGTGGGCGATGAGGAAGGGACGGAGGCCACGCAACTAGCCGACGCAATCGGCCCAGCTACAGCAATGATCCTGCACCCCGCTCACCTCGACGACGTACCGGGCGGCCAGCCCCTCGAGGCCGTGGCCGAGATTGCTCGAGAGCACGGCGTGCCGGTGTTCGTTGACGCTGCCTACCTCAACTTCCCCGTCGAGTTGATGTCCAGTTTCACTTCCCGTGGCGCCAACCTGGTCGCCTACAGCGCGAAGTACTTCGGTGGGCCCAACGCCGGTGGATTCGTCATGGGTGACGCCCAGCTGGTGGCGGCTGTGTCGAACGTGCACTTCACCCGCTACGAGACCGGTGAGTATCTGAAATACGGACGTCCCCTCAAGATGGACCGCCAGACCATCATCGCCGTAGTGGTAGCACTGGAGGAGTGGTTGGCGATGGATCACTCCGCCAGGTTCGCCAAATATCGCGATCAGGTGGACACGTTGGCCGACGCGCTGAGAGACATCGAAGGCATCCGACTCCAGCCCCAATGCTTCACCATGGACGAACGTTTCGTCGACGAACCTGCCAACTGCTTGGCGATTGACTTCGACCCGGCACGCACGGATCGAACGGCCGCGGATGTCGCCGCGGCGCTGGCCGCCGAGAATCCGGCCATAGAAACCATCGTGGAGGGAAACCGGATCGGCGTGGTCATGGACGTGCTCACCGACGACGAGGTAGCCCACATCGGAGCGCGCCTGCGCCAGGCGCTGGCGCGCTTCTAGAGCCCGCCACCGAGAGTGGCGATGCCACCTCGCCCTGACTAGTCAGAATGGCATGAAACACAACGATCACAACGAAAACGGGTTGCTACTTTAGGTGGCCACCTCCATTTTCCGATCCCAGAAGTAGGAGATCGAATTGGAGTAAATCGTGGTCAAGCACAGGTACGACCGAATCGCCCGGAGAGCGCGAGAGCGCGCTCGCGGAGCCGACAACGAATCGGGTGCCGTGCTCATCACCGTCCTGTTCAGCCTGGTCGCTCTCATCGCGATGGCGGCCCTCGTGCTCGACCTGGCGGCAGTTCGCGTCAATCGAGCTGCGAGCCAGACAGTTGCGGATTCAGCTGCAGCCGCCGCGGCCATCGAGGCGGATGGCATCGACGGGCAAGCCGCATGTGAAACAGCCCTTGACTACCTCGAACTCAACCTTCCGCATGCCGGGCCTTTCAGCGGCGCCAACTGCCTGACGTTCACGGCCAGCTGCGATGCTGCGACGCCGGCCGCGAGCGCCACGGCCACTGCAGGCTCCTGGGTCGCGACACTCACCTATCCAGTGCCCAACGGAAGTCCACTTCTGACTTCCTCAGCGATTGGCCAGCCCACGCAGCCACTCCACCCCGACGACGGTGACCCGTGCGATCGCTTCGGTGTTTCGGTCCAGAGCACTCATGACTACCTGTTCGCCCAGATCCTCGGCGCCACTTCCGGGACCGCGGAGATCCATTCAGTCGCGCGCGGCTATGTGCCCGATGAGTCCGTGTTCGCACTCAACCTCCTGATCCTCGAGCGCTACGAGTGCGACGCGCTGTCGGTGAACACCAGCGGCGGCAATAGCGGCATCATCGTGGACTCGGTGTGGAACACCGACAAGGGCCGACTGGACCCCGGCTACATCGCCGTCGACTCAGACGGCAGCTCCTGTGGGCCCAAGGGAGTGGTCGCCGTGAATGGTGGTGGCTCAATCCTGCGCGCAGACGGCCCCGATGGGTGCGCCGGCCAGCTGGGCTCGCACATCGACCCCGTCAGCGGCCTCCTGTCCGGAGAAGGCTGTGGCGAGATTCAGCTCATCGCCCCCGGTGTGCCCGGCTGTATTCACCCGGCATGCACCAGCTCGGGTCTGGTTGCTCCGGATCCGATCCCGCGCAAGGACCGCATCACCCGCGCTCCGGTGGACCACACCTACAACTGCAAGAACAGCTATCCCATGCCTGCCGGATGGGAAATCGAGGGATGCTCAGACACTCCGGATCCGCACATAGACGACCTCGTCGCCGACCTCGGCGGGGTTGGCACGCCCGCCGGCTATAACTCGTGGACGGGCGCCGGCTATGCGTGCAACCCCGACCCGATGATCGCCCCGCCGGGCGACTGGCACGTCGACTGCAACGACTTCAAGCCCAAGGGCACGATCTCGTTTCTCAAGGGCAACGTCGTCTTCGACGGCGACGTGACACTTGGCGGAGCCGCCAACCTGGCCATCAACGCCAACGCGTCCACCCCGTTTCCCCATACGTCGGGACACACGGAGGGCATCGTTTTCTTCCGAGACGGTACCTTGACCAAGAGCGCCCAGTCCTCGCTGTTCATCCACCACTCGACGGTCTACATGTCGGTCACGTCCGCCGTGAAGATGACAGGCGGGTCGGGAGGCGTGGGCTGGGCTGCTCCGAGCACGGGCGACTTCACAGGTCTCGCGTTGTGGTACGAGTCCGCCGACAAGGCGACGTTCAGCGGCAGTGCGGGCCTCATGCTCGACGGCGTGTTCTTCGCTCCATGGGCAACGATCGACTACGGCGGCAGCGGCACCCAAGAGCAGGTATCGGCTCAGTTCATCGCTCGTAAACTGGAAGTTTCCGGAAACGGTAGCCTGGTGGTGAGGCCTAGATTCGACAGTGCGGTCAAGTTCCCCCTGGAGCCGCAGAGCCAACTCATTCGATAGCAGCCTTGATGGCCGCGACCGCTCGATCGATGTCCGCCTCGGTGGTTACCCAGCTCGATACGGAGACACGAATTGCAGGCTTTCCGGCCCAGGTGGTGCCGCCAAACCAGGTCTCGCCGCTCGCCTGAACCCGAGCAAGTAGCTCACCGGTGCGCTCTCCTGCGTCGAACAGCACCTGATTCAGCACAACGTCGTTGAGCACCTCGATTCCGGGAATGGTGGCAAGTCCAGCGGCGACGCGTCGCGCCAAGGCACAGCACTGATCGACCATCTCCGCGACGCCGGATCTGCCGAGGGATCGCAGCGCGGCGTACACGGCCATGCCCCGCGCCCGCCGCGACGCGTCCGGCACGAAGTCCATGGCGTCGTACTCCGATCCTGTCGGCGCCAGGTAGTCGCCGTGCAGGGCCATTGCCGCCCGATGAGCCGCCGGATGGGCGCAGGCGGCGACTCCTGAGTCGTATGGCACGTTCAACCACTTGTGGGCATCGAACGCCCACGAGTCCGCCGCCTGCGCTCCGGCAGCCAACCCTGAAAGGTCCGAGCTGGCCAGCGCCCACAACCCGAACGCACCGTCCACGTGAACCCAGCCACCCGCGGCATGCACGGCCGGGACGATCTCCGCCATCGGGTCAAATGACCCGGTGTTGACCTCACCGGCCTGGACGATGGCGATCAGAGGGGCCACCCCGTCGACCGCGGCGGCCAGCGCGTCGGGTCGCATCCGCCCCTGGTCGTCCACATCGACGAGCGCCAGAGAATCCGTGCCGAGTCCGAGAAGCCGGAGCGCGCGATCCACGGTGGCGTGACGCTGCCGGCCGGTGACCACCTTGATCGGCGGGGCCCCTGTCAGACCGGCTCGCCCCACATCCCAACCGGCCCGGCGCAGCACTTCGAAGCGGGCTGCGGCCAGGCAGGTGACGTGCGCCATCTGGCAGCCGGTGACCAAGCCGACCGATGCACCGCCCGGCAGACCCAGCACCTCCTTGATCCACCGCCCGGCGATCTCCTCGACTACAGCCGCGGCCGGGCTCGATACGTACGTGAAAGCGTTCTGATCCCACGCCGACGCCAACCAGTCGGCGCCGAGAGCCGCCGTAAGATGGCCGCCGGTGACGAAACCGAAGTACCGCCCACCGGCGACCGACACCAGGCCCGGTTCCACCGCGTCGGCGAGATCGTCGATCACCTGTTCCGGGGAGACGCCATCGTCCGGAAAAGGACCGCCAAGCGCGGTCCGCAGGTCATCGGAGGTTGCCGACGGGAACACGGGCCGGTCGTCGATGTTCTCCAGGTAGTCGAGGGCACGCTCGGCGGCGCGCCGGGGCGCGGCGTGAGGATCGGGCACGGCTACATGTTCCGTCGGTACTGGCCACCGACAGCAAAGAGGGCGTCACTCATCTGGCCGAGCGAGCACAGCTTGGCCGCGTCGAACAAGGCGGCGAACAGGTTCTCGCCGCTTATGGCCACCCGCTGCAGCTCCTCGAGGGCGGCTGCCGATTCCGCCTTCGCCCGCTCCTGCACTGCGGTCACGGCCTCGATCTGGAACTGCTTGTCCTCGTCCGTAGACCGGATCACCTCGTCGGGCACGACAAACGGCGACCCCTCGTCGGAGAGGAACGTGTTCACGCCGACGATGGGCAGGTCGCCGGTCTCCTTGAGCCGCTCGTAGTACAGCGACTCCTCCTGAATCTTGGTGCGTTGATACATGCGCTCCATCGCGCCGAGCACCCCGCCGCGGTCCGACAGCCGCTCGAACTCCTGCATGACTGCTTCCTCGACGAGGTCGGTGAGCTCTTCGATGATGAATGAGCCTTGCATCGGGTTCTCGGTCTTGTTGAGGCCCAGCTCCTTGTTGATGATCAGCTGGATAGCCAGCGCCCGGCGCACCGATTCCTCCGTGGGAGTGGTGACGGCCTCGTCGTATGCGTTGGTGTGTAGCGAGTTGGCGCTGTCGTAGAGGGCATAGAGCGCTTGCAGAGTGGTGCGGATGTCGTTGAACGAGATCTCCTGGGCGTGGAGCGAGCGGCCAGATGTCTGGATGTGATACTTGAGCTTCTGCGACCGCTCCCCCGCGTCGTAGACGTCCCGCATCGCCTTGGCCCAGATGCGGCGCGCCACCCGGCCGATGACGGCGTACTCGGGGTCGAGGCCGTTGGAGAAGAAGAAGCTGAGGTTCGGGGCGAAGTCGTCGATGTCCATGCCGCGAGCCCGGAAGTACTCCACGAAGGTGAAACCGTTGGCGAGCGTGAACGCCAACTGCGAGATGGGGTTGGCGCCGGCCTCCGCCATGTGATAGCCGGAGATCGAAACCGAATAGAAGTTGCGCACACCCTCGTCGACGAAGAACTGCTGGATGTCACCCTGCATGCGCAATGCGAACTCGGTTGAGAAGATGCACGTGTTCTGGGCCTGATCCTCCTTGAGGATGTCGGCCTGAACGGTGCCGCGCACCGTCTGCAGCGTCCGCGCCCGGATGTCGTTGTAGACGTCGGCGGGCAAAACGTCGGCGCCGGTGATGCCCAGCAGCATCAGCCCACGGCCATCGTTGCCTTCGGGCAGCGCCCCGTTGTAGGCGGGCCGGGCCAGGCCTCGCTCGTCGTATCGCTCCGCCAGCGCGGCTTCGACCTGAGTCTCCAGGCCGTTTTCGCGGATGTACACCTCGCACTGCTGGTCGACGGCGGCATTCATGAAGAACGCCAGCACCATCGGTGCCGGGCCGTTGATCGTCATCGACACCGACGTCGCGGGGTCGAGCAGGTCGAACCCCGAATAGAGCTTCTTGGCGTCGTCGAGTGTCGCGACCGACACACCCGAGTTGCCGACCTTCCCGTAGATGTCGGGGCGGGCCGCCGGGTCGCGGCCGTACAGCGTCACCGAGTCGAAGGCCGTCGACAGCCGTTTTGCCGGCATGCCGGCCGACACGTAGTGAAAGCGTCGATTGGTCTGCTCGGGAGTCCCCTCGCCGGCGAACATCCGGGTGGGGTCCTCCTGAGTACGCCGGAAGGGGTAGACGCCGGCCGTGTATGGAAAGCGGCCGGGAAGGTTCTCCTGGGCGAGCCAGCGCGCCCTGTCGGCCGCGCCACGCAACCGCGGGAACGCGACCTTGGGCACCAGGTTGTGCGACAGCGTCTCGACGAACTGGTCGACCTCGATCGTCTGGCCGCGAACTTCATAGGACATCCGATCGGCCTTGTAGGCGGCCGCGGTGTCGTCCCAGGCCGCCAGCGCCTCGGCGATGTCCGGATCGAGGTCGGCCCGACCCACGTCGACGGCGGCGGCGATCGGAGCGCTCGACGGATCGACCGCGGCCGCCGTCTCGAGGGCTTCGAGCTGTCCGGCAATTTCGGCCTGGCGTTCCGCTTTGTCGTTGTAGTTGCGGACGCTGGCGGCAATGTCGCCGAGGTACCCCGTCCGGCCCTTGGGAATGATCATCTCGGCATCCGACGATGAGGGCCGCGCCCGGGGCACGAAGTCACGCGGCGACTTGGCATCTACGGCGGCCATGAGCGCCTCGTAAAACGCCGACGTCCCGGGATCGTTGAAGTGCGAGGCAATGGTCCCGTACACCGGGATATCCGCCTCATCGGCTTCGAACATGGTGCGATTGCGCCGGTACTGCTTGATCACATCGCGCCTGGCGTCGTCGGCGCCGCGGCGATCGAACTTGTTGATCGCGATCAAGTCGAGATATCGGCCATATCGACGATCTCGGTGTCCGACTGGCCGATGCCGGACGACTCGAGGATCACCAGGTCGTAACCCGCCATCTTCGCCAGGGCTATGGCGTCGCCGACGTACGGCGACAACGCCCGGTTGGGCTCCCGGGTGGCCATCGAGCGCATGAAGACGCGGAGATGGGTGACCGAGTTCATGCGGATACGATCCCCGAGCAGCGCTCCGCCGCTGCGACGCCGGGTGGGGTCAACGGAGATCAGCGCCACCGACCGATCGGGGAAGTCGTTGACGAAGCGGCGCACGACCTCGTCGACGAGGGACGACTTTCCGGAGCCGCCGGTACCGGTGATGCCAACCACGAGGGCGTCGCTGGCAGCCGCCAGGGCGAGGCCCTCGTCAGACATTGTGGCCAAGCCGTTCTCGAATTGTGAGATCGATTGCGCCAGCGGCCGCGGGTCGGTTACGACGAGTGGCGTCTTGCGGGGATCGATGGTTTCCCCGAGCGGCCGGTCACAGGCTTCGATGATCTCGTCGATCATGCCCTGCAGGCCGAGGCGGCGCCCGTCGTCGGGGCCGTAGATGCGGGCGGTGCCTTCGGCGAGAAGCTCGGCTTCCTCATCCGGGAGAATCGTGCCCCCGCCGCCGCCGAAGATCTTGATGTCGTCGCCGCCGCGCTCATCGAGTAGCTCCCGCAGATAGCGGAAGAACTCCATATGTCCACCCTGGTAGCACGTGACGGCGACGCCCTGGGCATCTTCTTCGATAGCCGCGATCGCCACATCGAGCGCCGTCCGGTTGTGCCCGAGGTGGATCACCTCGGCGCCGGAAGCCTGCATGATCCGACGCATGATGTTGATCGAGGCATCGTGACCGTCGAAGAGCGACGTGGCGGTGACGATGCGCACTTTGTTCTTCGGTTCGTACATCCTGGCCGATTCTACGGCCTGACCGGTGCGTCTCCCGCATCCCGCACATCTGAGGACATGGCGTAGCCTTCAGGCATGGCAGTTTCTGGCCACAAGGCGATTTGGGGGTGGTTGCCGCTGGCGGCGCTCGTCGTGGCCGCATGCGGACCAGCCGCAGCCGATCATCTCCCTGCCGGTGCCGTCACGCTAGACATGCCGGACGCCGTGGATGAGCTCGCTCCGACGGTTCTCGCCGATAGCTCACGACTGCTTTCAGGCGTCCTCGTCCGGTCCCGTGACGATGTGATAGCGCCTCCTGAGGGAGCCCAAATCCTCCTGGATGCGTGCACCGTTGCGGGCCCGGGCACGTACATTTACGACTTCACCATCTCGGGCGACGTTTTGTACCCATACAAGGCCACGCTTGCGACAAACAGGTGGCGGGGCGATGTCGGGAACGGGTCCCACAGGACTGTGGAGATTCCCGGCCCCGGCTCCCATCGCATCGTCGAATCGATTGCCGACCGGGCAATGGTCGATTGGGACTTACACCTCAAGAGACGCGATGTCTCGACTCGGCCGTTGGGTCGCAACCAGCACCAGACGGACTCATCGTGCTCTCTCGAATTCGGTAGCTCCTCCTGGGCGCCCGGCAACACTTTCTCGGCAGCCACCGCACCACTCGACTTGACGGCCCCGGCCGGTACAGTCGAACGGCTCGGCCAGGCTGCTTTCGCCGACGGATCAAGCGCGAGGCTCGAGCCGCTGGCGGCGATCTACGGCGAGGCGATGCCGTTCTACACCCGGGACTGGTTCGTCCCCCGTGAAGCCGCGACGCTGGTGACCGTTGCCGAGGAGCTCAGGAACGATGGGTGCCTACAACTGACGTTCCACTATGACTCCTATACCGTCGTCCAGCGGTCCGGATGCGTCGCGCCGACAACCGATGCAGTTTTCGAAACCGGGCGATACTGGGCGGCCGTCGCCGGCAATGCCACATGGACGGTCACCGTCTTTGCACCGGACCGTGAGCTGTCCATCGAAGTCGCCGAATCCCTTGAGCCGCACTATCTGATGCGTCATCGGCCCCTGCCCCTGGTGCCACAGAGGGAAGAACAGCTCGCCCGTGCCGAGCTGAACGGGAAGGATCTGCTCGTCACCAAGGGCAAGCAACGATGCGAGGGCGACTGTCGTGAGCCCGAGGTCTGGTACTACGTCTACGAGGTCACCGACTCGGGGCTCGTCGACTACGCCAACTACCCCAACTACGGGTGCTTGCTCGCCGTCGAAGACGACTTTGTGCTGGCGGTGGCACCGAAGCGCCAGCGAGTGCGCGCCGACCTCGGGAATGGTCTCGAGGATGTCCCTCCCATCGAGTCCGGCCCGCGGGTCCTCCTGGCGGCGCCTGGAGACGTCGATGACGTGCGCGTCGTGGAACGGCAAACCGGCGATGAAGTCGAATGTGTCGAGGATGCGAAACGCGACGGCCGAGGGGGCGTGGAGAATCTGGCGGGTGGACCCGACGAGACCCCGGAGCCGTCAGAGCCGGCGGTGCGGGAGATGAGGCAGTTCGAGTGCAAACGGCTTCCGCGTGACCTCGCGACATACTCAGATGCCGCTCCCCTGGCCACTGCCTGCGTCGAGTTGGCGAGGAGGACCGTCACCTTGGCGGCTTTTGTCCCCAATCGCGAGGTCGTCATGCCGCTGGAGGGGCGTGAACCGGTCGACCATCTCTGCACCGTGACCATGGAATCTGGAGGCGCCGCATTCCGCTGCTCCAACAATGAGGCCGAAATGGCGGCGCCCGAGCTCATGGGTGCCGCCGCCACCGTCCTCGTCCCGGTCGAGACGGACGAGGTCGTCGCCACCCTGATGAGCGGCCAGACGATCACGGTCGAGCCGTTGAACGGCCTCGCCCATCTGCGGTGGAAAGCCCCGCTGGGAGATCTTCTCGAGATGTCAGCCCGAACGGGAGACGAGTTCGATGTTCTGTATTCGGCGGCCGACAATGCGGCGGCCCTATCCCGGTTGACGCGCTAGTGCCTAGCAACCCTCGTACGCGGGGGGCCGCTTCTCGCTGAAGGCGGCGACGCCTTCAGCGCCGTCGTGGGTGTGTGTCATGGCGGCGATCGCTCGCGACTCGAGCTCCATCTGGGTCTCCAGCGTCCCTGTGAAGCTGTTGTGCAGAAGGGCCTTCACCTGCCCATATGCCACGCTGGGTCCGTGGGCCAGTTGCCGGGCGAGGTCCATGGCCTCCTCCCGAAGATCGTCATCGGGCACCACCCTGTTGATCAACCCCCACTCGAGCGCTTCGGCCGCGCTGAGACGACGGTTCGTCAGCATCAGCTCCACTGCCCGCCGGGTGCCGACGAGGCGGGGGACGAAGTACGTCGACGACCCATCCGGCGTGAGCGCCGCCGCCGTGTACGCCGAGGTGAATCGGGCCGACTCGGCGGCGATTGCCAGGTCACACGCGGCCACGAGGCTGAACCCGGCGCCGGCCGCCATGCCGTTGACGGCGGCGATCACCGGAGCGTTCATCCGGGAGAAACGTGAGATGGCGGCGTGGTAGTGGGTCGTCATCTCGAGGATCAGCGCTCCGGCTCTTTCACCGGCTTCCTGGAAGGACGCCAGGTCGCCGCCCGCGGAGAAGAAGGGCCCGTTGCCGGTGATGATCACAGCCCTGACACCGGGATCTTCATCGCAGTCGATGGAGATGTGCATGAGATCCTGCATGACCGCGAGATCCATGGCGTTGGCCTGATCGGGCCGGTTGAAGGTGACCGCGGCGACGCCGTCGACTACATCAAACAGGACTTTCTCAGACATATCCCCTCCAGTTCTCTCGTTCAGTGCAATTCTTCGCGCAAAAACTCAAGTGTGCGTTGCCAGGCCAGGTCGGCGGCGCCGGCATCATAGATTCCGGGTCGTTCGTCGTTGAAGAAGGCGTGGTGCGTATCGGGGTAGAAGTGGAAGTTGGCCCGCTTGCCCAACTCACGAAGCCGCAGCTCGGCCTTCCGGGCGCTGTCGTTGGTGTCCGGATTGTCCAACCCGGCGTAATGCCCCAGGTAGGCCGCGTTCGACGTGGAGTAATCCGGCTGGACTCCGTCCCACGGAATCACTCCGTAGAAGGGCACACATGCCGCCACCTCCGGTTTGATCGTCGATAACCACAGGACCATGCCGCCGCCCATGCAGAATCCCATCGCCCCCACCATCGCGGTGTCGCAGGCATCATCGGCGAGGAGGAAATCGACGGCACCGCTCATGTCCAGGGAAGCCCGGGGCAGGTCGAGATTCATCATCAGCTTGCCTGCGTCATCCGGCTCTGCGGCAGCCTCCCCGTGATAGAGGTCGGGGGCGAGCGCGGTGAATCCCTCGGCGGCCAACCGGTCGCACACCTCCTTGATGTGCGGCACCAACCCCCACCACTCCTGGATGACGATGACGCCGGGGCCCGAACCGGAGAGCGACTGGGACAGGTAGCCGATGGCGTCCTTGCCGTTGGAAGCGAACTCGACCATGTGACCCATCGGTGACTCCTCGCAGCGCGTACCTCCCGCAGGATACGCGGGATCAGGGAGCCGCTGTCGAGCAGAATGTCAGATCGGCGCGCTGGAATCCGCCGCGAGGCGGCAATCCCGCGGAAATGGACTGGTCCGAGAAAGGAGTGACGGGAGCCAGCTCCGGTGGGAGTTGCGTGACATCGCCCCACGGTTCAACGATTCCCTCCGAGAGCATCTGCACCTGGGCGCGCGACGCAGGTGGAATCCTCATCAACCTCTCGAGCACAAGCGCGTGAGCCCTGTGAAAGGCAACCGGCGCCCGGAACGTGCGAGTCCGGCGGCCCGCTGCCGCGCCGACCCGCCGGACCGCCTCGCCGAGCGGCATTTCATCGGGGCCGAGCAGGGCCACAGTCTGGCAGGACAACCGGTTCCCGATGAGTGCGGCCGCAATCGCCCACGCCGCATCGGCCACCGCCACCGGGCGCACACCGCGGTCCGTGAATCCGACGAGCGGGAAGATCGGGAGCGTGTGGAGGACCTTGCTGAGGTGGTCGAGCATGTGGTCACCGCGGCCGTAGATCACGCCACTCTTGAAGATCGTGAAATCGAGACCGGAGTAGCGCACGATCTCCTCCGCCTGCCACTTCGACTCGTGGTACGGAGACGGGGTGCCGGGGCGGGCCCGGAGGAAACTGAGCAGAACCACCTTGGGGACAGCGTTTGCCCTAGCAGCGGCAACGATGTTCTCCGTGCCGCGTACGTGAACGGCCTCAAACGACTGCCCGGGACGTTCCAGGTTGATTCCGGCAAGGTGGGCCACCGCGTCGCATCCGGCCAGCGTGCTGTCCACCCGATTGCGATCGGCAACCGAGCCGCGCACCCAGATGACATTGCCGCTCGACGGCGCCGGATTCGGATCGACGCCGCGAGCAATGACAATCACCTCGTGACCTTCATCGGCTAGAAGCCGAACCACATGGCGCCCGACGAACCCGGTGCCCCCGGTGATTGCGATCTTCATCGTCGCTCCTTTCGTGTGGTCTTGCGCCGCGATACCTGCTGGGTGGGGCACACCGCCCCGAGGAAGTCCGTGAGGGTTGCAGCGATCTGATCCTGAGCAGCCGCGTAGAGGATGCGATTGCCCACACGGCGTTCGACGACGAGTTCGGCTCCCTTGAGTACGCCTAAGTGGCGTGAGATCGTGGGCGCCGCGATATCAAACCGTGCCGCAATGTCGCCCGCCGATAGCTCGCCGGCGCGCAAGTGGAACAGGATTTCCCTGCGCACGGGACTGGCGAGCGCCTTGAAGACACCCTCTTCGTTCGACATTCGTAGCATTATAGCTAATTAGCTATTTATGTCCAGAGCTAATTAGCTAGAAATCGTACTGTCCCGCCTGCTCCTATGGCGCCGGTACCCGGGCAAACCGCAGATCACCCTGATTGGCGTCGTAGTAGCTGATGTAGGCGGTCCCTGCATTGTCGACGACCATCGAAACCCACCGGGGGGAAACGAAGTCGTTGTCAACGCTGGTTGCCCGCGGCGAGCCGGCGCAAGCGGCATCGGTACACCGCGCCAGCAACAATGATCCCCGACCGTGGGCCACGAGGGGCAGACCGGTCGGCGACAACGCCAGAGAGAAGTCCATGCCACCGTCTGCAATCTCGTGCGCGGAGAAGGGCCCGGCACAGTCCGGATCGGTGCAACGGATCACCCGCAATCGCTCGACATGAGGGGAGTCCAGTTGGACTTGCCTGACGGCCATCACAGGATTGCCGGCGGCGTCGAGAACCATGGAGACCGCCTTGTCGTTCTCTGAGAACCCCGAATCCAGCATCACCTGTGACAACGGAGCCTGGCAGTTCGGGTCGGTGCAGTGTGTCAGCAACAGCGGAGCACTCCAGTCGCGGCCGGCGGACCAATCCCATGACGCGATCACCGGGTTCCCGGCGGCATCGAGGGCGAGCGACGTCCACCGAACCTCGCCCTCCTCGAAGTTCCGTCCGAATACCGGCGTATCGGCGCAGTTGGGATCCACGCAGTGCATCAGCGTCAATCCGCCGCTGCTGACCACAGGATTGCCGGCTTCATCGAGTTCGAGCGACGGAGTCTCCACGAACGGCCCGAAGTCCACAACACTGGCCGCTTGTTCACAATCCGGGTCGACGCAATGAATGACAGCGCCACCGGCTGCGATCACCGGGTTGCCTGCGGCGTCGAGTTCGAGATCGAGCCCCGTCCACTCTTCGGAGTGGTCCGGCGGCGTGGGGGCCGGGCCGGCCGCGTTCGGCTCGGAGAAATCTGCGCAGTCAGGATCGTGACAGTGGATCACCTTGGCCAATCCCTCGTGGGAATACGCAATAACCGGGTTACCTGCCGCGTCGAGTTGTATCGACGTCAGACCGTCGGCGGCCGCCAGCACTGTTCCGAAGGCGGTCGGTTCGGCCGAGACGGTGAAGTGGCGCCAGGGAGACAGCACGACTTCGTTGTCGCGTTCGTCACGAGCGCGCATGGACAACGAGTACTCATCGTCGGGCAGCTCGACCTCATAGGACCAGTGCCCCCACTGATCGACCGCGTCGAAACGTCGTATCAGGGGTCCGAAAGTGCCATCGCGTTGGAGCCAGTCGCCGCTGGCGCGATGCCGGATGGCAACACTCACACTGACCTCTTCGCTGGTGACCACCGTGGCACCGAGCACAGTCGGCGTGCCGACGAGCGTTTCTCCGAATTCGAAGTCAGGGATTAGTAGCGGCGGGAACTTCGCACATTCGATCACCAGCAGCCCGACCCGCTCAGCGACGTGCGCCACTTCGGCATTGGCCGATTTCTCCTCGTCGATGCGCAGCCGCACCGATCGCACACGCAACTTGCGGTACCGCAGATTGGCGGTATCGCCTCCGTTGAGGGTGTTCATATCCGCTAACGCGCACGGACGCACATACGCCCGATCAAACGAGAACCGGGTAAACGAGTTGTTGATCGCCTTCCTGCGCGTCTCCCACGCAACACCATCACTGATCCCATCGTCAGAACCCGGACTCCACGCCACCCAGTTCACCGTACCGCCGTAGGAACCCGAGTCGGCCTCCTCAGCATCGAGCCGAACTGAAAACCCCGACAGTCCAACGTCGGCACGAGCAGCCAGAGCCGGACCGGACGATGCCACCACGGTCGAGATCAACATCGGGCGCTCACTGAAAGCGGTGGAGAAACTCACGTCGCTACCGCCCGCAGCCACCGTTGCGGACCCCGCCTCGACCACCGCTCCCGATGGCAGCACATGTCGACCCTCGGGAACCGCGAGATACGCAACCGTTTCGATCGTGTGATTCCCATCGAGATACGGCCACTCCGTGAGCCGTATGTCGAAACCAGTCCCTGTGACGTTACGTACCCTGACGGTGGCCGGATCGCGACCCACCCACGACGCCGGACCCGCCACCACCACCGGCGGCTCGGAAAACCGAGGTTCAAACGGCGAAGAGAAGACGACGCTTGACCACCGGGTCGTCACGTCGACCCGGTCAGCAACGATCAGAGAACCCAGGTCAGCGCTGACTGCGGCGTCAGCCGACGTGGCGACCCCCGGAAGAAACGCCAAAGCGGTACAGACGGCAACAAGAGACACAGCAAGTCGGCTGCGCCGGGACAACGTCGAAACACGGGTACCCACGGGCATCCCCCTCAGTTGGATCCCCTCCCCATCGACCCTCCCAGCTGCCGGGGCGAGGAGATCGGCGAATCCAGCTTTTGGCACCATCGCGCCGACCGGCCCGCTCGTCAACCCTCGGGACGCGATCAGCTAGATCGGCTGAGCCGGTCTCCAGCCCAGCGGGCGGGCCCGATCCACCGGAATCGCTCCGGGAGCCACGGCCGGACCTCATTGAGGAATCGCAGATTGAAATCCAAGAGACGCTGTTTGGCTTGTGTCCATTCGACGTCGTACATGCCGTGCAGCTGGGCCGGCAGTGTCCCGAAGGCCGCGAACGAAATGAACTGCCATAGCGGCTTGAGCGCAGCCGGTACCGGGCCGGTCCGGATGAGGTCGGCGACGTTGTCGGAGACGTCGGTCCGTGCCAGATCGCCGCTGTTGAGCACACCCTCGACATAGTCCTCGAGATCGCCATACGTGGGAGGCATGTCGGCCCGATCCAACAGCACCAGCTCGGCGGCGATCATCGACTCCTGGTGATACTGCTCCAGCTCATCGGGCTGGAGCCGGCGGACTGTGCGGTTGAAGAACCATACGCTCGACACCTCCAGGCAGGCGTGCACCCAGAGCAGTAGGTCCGGCGCCAGCGCGTCGTAGTAGTCCCCGGTGACCTCGTCATCGCCCTTGATGATCTTGTGCAGCTTGTTGATCCGATCGGCGGCTTGCTGCGCCTCGTCCCGAGTGCCGAACGTCACGGCGTTTTGCAGCGACAGCGTCCGGATCAGGCGAGCCCAGGGGTCACGTTGATACATCGCCGTCTGCCGAGCACCCGCGGAGACGAGGGGATGGGCGGCGTGCATCAGCAACGCCCGCGCCCCACCGAAGAGCACGGTGAACTCCCGGTTTACCTGCCATGTGACGCTATCTGGGCCGAAGAAGCCAGGGTCCGCTTGCACCTCGCCAGGCTAGGGCCGTTTCAGTCTTGTCAGATTCATCCGGCGATGACGTTGAACTGCCGGTATGGACTGATCTCCCACAATTGCCAGAGAACGGAACAGCGGCTCAATTCGTTGTATTGAGCCACACCATGTTCCCGCCGTTATTGCCGACCCAAGCGTCGAGATCACCGTCGCCGTCGAGATCGGCCAGGGCCACGTCGACGGCGTCCAGAGCGCCCAGCAGCAGGCCCCCGCTGAAGAAACTACCGGTTCCATCGTTCAGCCAGATGCGATCGCCACCGTAATTACCGACGAACGCATCGACGTCACCGTCACCGTCCACATCGCCGAGCGCAACAGAAATCGAGTCCTGTGTCCCGAGGCGCTGACCGCTGTCGGCGAACGTGCCAGACCCATCATTCACCCAGACGAAGTTGGCATCGTGGTTGGCGGTGAACGCGTCGAGATCTCCGTCACCATCCAAGTCGGCAAGCGCGGCGCCCAGTGTCGTCTCGTCTCCAAGATACTGTCCGCTATCGGTCATCAGTCCGGACCCGTCGTTGAACAGGACGTGATTAGGTAGTGCATACGACCAGCCGTGGTTCGCAAGGAATGCGTCGAGATCGCCATCATCGTCGAGATCCCCGAGGGCAACTGTGGCGTTGATCCACGGGCCCGCCTCTTGGCCCGAGTCCTCGAAGACTCCGTCACCACCGTTCAGCCAAATACGGTTGGGCTGGTAGTTCCCAACGAAGGCGTCGAGCGAGTCGTTCCCATCGAGGTCGGCTAGTGCGACCGACAGCGACCATCTATCGCCGAGGCGCTGGCCGCTATCGGCGAATCCGGCACTGCCGTCATTGAGCCAAACCATGTTCGGTTGGCCATACACGTAGTTGGCGACGAATGCGTCCAGATCGCCGTCGTCGTCGACATCGCCGAGATCGACGCCCCAGCTCCACGATGCGCCGAGCCTTTGCCCGCTGTCGCTGAATCCTGCGGCCCCATCATTGATCCAAACAAGATTGGGCCTATCGACGCCGTTGGCGGTCAAGACATCGAGGTCATCGTCTCCGTCAAGGTCACCAACACCAACCCGCATTGTCTGGTCGGACCCAAGGCTCTGGCCGCTATCGACAAACCGGCGCGCGGCAGGTCCCGCAACGGAGAACTCCCGCCATGGTGCCATCTCAAACCAGTTCCCGGTCCAGTCTCGTGCCCGAGCAGAGAGGTTGTAGTGCCCCTCCGGCAGGGTGAGTCCCAACGTCCAAGTCACGGATGTCGTGTCCAACCCGATGGCCGTGGATGGACTGAAGCCGTGATAGGTCGATCCCCATGACGCCTCGTCGCTCTGCAACCAGAGCTTTGTCACTCGATCGCGCACCGCAAGCCGCACCCGCTCAACTCCGGTGTCGTCGGTGGCCATTCCCGAGAGCAGCACCGGATTGGTGAACTCGGTGCCGGCAGGGAAGTCCGCGTCAACGATCGGCGGCGTCGAATCGGTCCCTATTGAGAAGTGTCTGTACGGCGCGACTTCCCCAGCGTGGGTGTCGATCAGATTGACGGAGCGAGCCATCAGCGAATAGTCCCCGTCCGCAAGGTCGAGGCTGATCGACCACCGTGTTCGCGGCTGACCGGCCGCATCAACGGTCGCGTCCGTGACACTGAATGAGCCCCAACTGCTGAGATCGTTCTGCAACCAGAGGTCGCGATTGCGATCAAAGATCCCCACTATGACCCGGGCGACACCCAAGTAGTCCGCGGCAATACCGGAAAGCACGACCGGCCCCGACGCGAACGTGTGCCCAAACGCAAAGTCGGGAACGACGATGGGCTTCGGTGCCACTGGCGAGTCGCACTCCATCACCAGCATGCCAATGCTCTCCGCGACGTGGGCGGTCTCGGCGTCCTCCGAACGCTCCTCATCCACCCTCATCTCGACGCCGTCAATGCGCACGTTCCGATAGCGCAGACTCGCCGGATCTCCGCCCCTCAATGTGTTCATGCCCGCCAAAATGCAGGGCGTCCCGTACGCCCGATCAAAGGTGAATTGGGTGAAGGTGTTGTTGATGCTCTGGTGATGTGTCTCCCACGGAACCCCATCGCTCGCTCCGCCGTCGGAGGCGGCACTCCAGGCCACCCAGTTGATTGCGGCCGCCGGTGAGACCGCATCGGCCTCTTGAGCATCGAGCCGCACCGAGAATCCCGAGTTTCCAACATCGGTTCGGACCGCAAGAGCCGGACTTGACGACTCTACGACCGCCAGCAGCACCGGCCGTTCAACAAACGAATCTGCGAAGCGCACTTCGCTGCCCCCGGCTGCCACCGTTGAAGTCCCGGCCTCCACGCTCACGCCCGAGGGCAAGATGTGGCGCCCAGCTGGAACCGCCAGGTACGAAACAGTCTCAAAGGTGTGGTAGCCGTCCAGATATGGCCACTCCTTCAACCTGATGGCGAAGCCAGTCGCGGACACGCCGCGCACTTGAACGGTCGTTGGGTCGCGCCCCACCCAAGATGCCGGGCCGGCAACGACGATCGGGGCTTCCGCAAACGGGGCCGGGAAGTTCACCCACCTCCAGTCGTGATCGATGTCGACTCGGTCGGCGGCGACAAGCCCGGCCATGTTGCCGTACTCAGCGGCCTCCGCCGCTGTCACCCCCGGTAGGAACGCCAGGGCAGTGCAGACGGCAACGACAGCGATGCCCAATCGGTAGTGGCGGGGAAACTCGAAAACACGGGTACCCATCGGTATCCCCCTCGTCTGGATCCCCTCCCCTGCGACCCTCCCAGCTGTCGGGCGAGGAGATCAGTAAATCCAGCTACTGCCACGATCGCGCCGAACCCGCCGCGCGTCAAGCAATGCGAGAACGGTCGCCGAGCCGGGCGATAGACGCGTCACCGCTCCCATTCACCACGTCGGGCTAGGGCGACATGTGCAGAATCCAGACTGCGCCACGATTGGTTCCGCCGTCGTCGTCGTAAAGGGCACTAACCGCCAGATCGGTGACTCCGTCGCCATTGATGTCTCCAATCGTTGAGCCGGCCCAGCCGAACATATCGCCATCGTCGAGCGTGCCGCTGAATCCGCCCGCGGTGCTCGATATCTTGGCGTGGTTGGTGACTTCGCCGCTGGTGTCCAGCGACAAGATCCACAGAGCCCCCTTGCCCGAGCCGCCGTCGTCGTCGGAGCGGGCACCGACGCCGAGCTCAATGAAACCGTCGCCGTTGAAGTCCCCCAACGAAACGAGACCACGGCCAAAACCGTCGCCATCATCGAGATGACCCACGAACGCGCCGGCCGTGTCGGAGACTTTCTGGTTGGATGCCACAGTGCCATCGGCGTTGAGGAACAAGATCCACACGGCACCGCGGTCGCTGCCGCCATCATCATCCCACTGAGCTCCGACCGCCAGGTCCTCGATCCCGTCGCCGTCGAGATCACCGAGCGCCGCCAGACTGACACCGAAAGCATCCGGAACATCGAGTGCGCCGGTGAATCCACCAACCCCATCCGTGATCTCTTGTTCGGCCGCGACGGTCCCGTCGCTGTTCATCAACAGGATCCAGACTGCGCCGGTGTCGCCGTCTTCAGTGGGGGCACCAACGGCGAGATCGGGAGTGCCGTCATTGTTGAGATCCCCGACATTTTCGACCGCGAACCCGAAGTTGGCGCTGGCTGCGAGCGTTCCGCCGAAGCCACCCTCGCTTGAAGAGACCTTCTGCTCGACGTTGACTGTGCCGTCGGTGTTCATAAACAAGATCCAGAGAGCACCACTGTCGAATCCGCCATCGTCGTCGCGTTGATTGCCAACAGCCAGGTCGGTGACGCCGTCACAGTCGAGATCGCCCATGTCGGCGATGTCGGTCCCGAAATTGCCGCCGCCTATCCCGTGGCCACCGGTCGTTTCGGAGATCTTGGTCTTGGAAGCCACAGTGCCGTCCTCGTTCATGAACAGGATGTAGATGGCGCCCTGGTTGAAGCCGCCGTCGTCGTCGCTAGACGCCCCGACGGCCAGGTCCCGAACGCCGTCGTCGTTCAGATCCCCGATATCAGCCACGGCCCGCCCGAAGTCATCATGGTCCTCGAGGCCGGAGCCGAAACCACCTTTGCCGTTGAAGATATCTTCCGGTGTGACGCCACCTGGCCGTGGGCCAGAGGAGCCGGCACCCGGGCAAACCGCAAACTGCCGCGACCGTCCAAGTAGCTGATATACGCGGTGTCCGCTGCGTCCACAGCCAGCGACACCCACTGGGGATATACGTCATTGTCGTCGACGACCATCACTTGCGGCGGCTCGGAGCACAGCGCATCCGTGCACCGCGCCAACATCAAGTCTTCTGTGTCATAGGCCACAATGGGAAATCCAGCCGACGACAGTGCAAGCGACGAGTGCAGGCCGGCCGATCGGTCTTCCGTGATCTCTACCCTCGAGAACGGTTCTGCACAATTAGCGTCGCGACACCGCACTATCCGCAGCCAATCCCCGCCGTCGGGTTCCGGATTCGCCTGCTTGGCGGCGATCACCGGGTACCCGTCAGCGTCAAGCACCATCGAGACACTGCTATCCGTCTCCCAGTACCCATACTCGAGCATCTCGTTGGATGCCGGAGCGAGACAGTCGGGATCGCTGCAGTGGAGCAGCCTCAGGGCGCCGCTCCCGTCGCCGTACCAATCCCAGGATGCCACCACCGGGTACCCGGCATCGTCGAGAGCCAGCGACGTCCAGCGAACCTCGTTTGGACCGAAGTCATAGGCCACTACCGGCGGGTCAACGCAGTTGGCGTCAACACAATGAACCACGGACAGGCCGTAGCCTCCGCTAACCACGGGGAAGCCTGAGGCGTCGAGCTCCATCGACGTACCCTCCCCAGGGTCGACTGCTCCGCGAATAGCGGGCTGTTCGCAGTTCGGGTCAACACAGTGAGCGACTTGACTGTTGTAGATCACCACCGGAAATCCGACCGAATCGAGTTCGAGGTCGACGGAGTTCCATTCTTCGCCCCAGCTGGGCACGAAACCATGCGGGAGAACCTCGAACGGCCCGATGATCGCTGAACAGGACGGGTCGACGCATCGAACTACGTTGACAGAGTCCGAATCTACGTAGGCGATCACTGGATTGCCGGTTGCGTCGAGTTCGATCGATGAGTACGCCGTTCCCGCGCCGATTGTGCGGCCGAAAGCCGTAGGCGCCGCGACCGAGAAGTGGCGCCAAGGACTCAGCGGAACTTCGTTGCCGGCGGTGTCCCACACCCGAAGAGACAGCGAGTAGTCGCCGTCCGGGAGCGAAGCCTCGTAGGACCAGAACCAACGTTCTTGATGGACCTGCGTGAAGACGGCGTCAAAACGGCGTATCACTGGTCCGAATGTGCCATCGCGCTGTAGCCAATCGCCGCTGGCGCGATGCCGGATCGCGACGCTCCCACGCAACGACCCGGGGTAGCCGTAGGCCCAGCCGCTGAGCACGGTGGGTGGGCCAACAAAGGTGTGGCCAAACTCGAACGACGGCTCAATGGTTGGTGGATTCTTGGCGCATTCGAGCACCAGCAGCCCGACCCGTTCAGCAACGTGCGCTACTTCGGCGTCGGCCGATTTCTCCTCATCAATGCGCACCCGC
>CAMYIJ010000095.1 GCA_947258375.1 uncultured Acidimicrobiaceae bacterium | reverse complement strand
AACAGACCCGTTAGCCGCACCCAGGTGAGCCTCTATCACAAGACCACGCGGCGAGGAGTCTATGACGCAGCAAGCGCCGACGCTCCCGGGGTCGACGACGTACTCCTCATCAACGATCGTGGCGAAGTGACGGAATCGACCATCGCCAACCTCGCGGTGCGGTTCGGCGGCGTGTGGCTGACACCGCCCCTTGACGCCGGCTGTCTGCCGGGCGTGTATCGCGCCGAGCTGTTGGGCCGAGGGGCCATCGAGGAAGCCCCGATTCCGATGGGCGATCTCGCAGCGGCGGACGACATTGCCCTGATCAACTCGGTGCGAGGTTGGCGACGTGTGGTGATCGTGCCGCGGACTGGGTTCACGGGGCGGCCCGGTCGAGGGTTCTGAGCTCAGCGCCCGATTGAGTGGTAGGTGAGACCGGCCGCATTCATGTCGGCGGGATCATAGAGATTGCGGAGATCAACGACCACGGGTTCAGCGAGGAGCTTGTGGATGCGGTCGAGATCGAGCGATGCGAATTCGTTCCATTCCGTCAGAATGGCAACCGCATCCGCCCCTTCGACGCACTCTTCGACATCCTTGGCAAACTCCACGCCGCTGATGACTGAGCGCGCCGCATCCATGCCTTCGGGGTCGTAGACCCGGACCCGAGCACCATGGCCGACGAGCGACCGGATGATCCCGATGGCCGGACTCTCACGAAGGTCGTCGGTGTTGGCCTTGAAAGTGAGCCCGAGCGCGGCAATGCGCTTGCCGTTGATGGGGCTGCCGATGGCGGCCTCGATCTTGCCCGCCATGTTGGCCGGCCGCGCCGAGTTGACGTCAATAGCCGCCGCGACAACTCGCGAGGGCACCCCGGCAACACGCGACGTGTGGAGCAGCGCCTGCATGTCTTTGGGCAGACAGGATCCGCCATACCCGGGGCCCGGGCTCAGGTAATGCTCGCCGATCCGCGGGTCGAGGCTGAGTGCCGCGGCGAGATCGCCGACATTGCTCCCAGATTGCTCGCAGACATCCGCCATCTCGTTGATGAAGGACAGCTTGACCGCAAGGAAGGCATTCGAGGCGTACTTGATCAACTCTGACGTTTCGAGATTCGTGAAGACCTTGGGCGCTCCGGCGTCCAGGATTGGTTGATAGAGCTCTCGCAGTGTGGCGGCCGCCGCCGCGGTCCGCGTTCCGACGACGATCCGGTCCGGATGCATGAAGTCGTCGACCGCGGTTCCCTGGCGGAGGAACTCGGGGTTGGATGCAATCTCGAAGTCGATGCCGGGCCGCAGGGAGGCGAGTCGTTCCGCCACCTCGGCGGTGGTTCCGACGGGTACGGTCGACTTGATCACGATCGTCATGTCCGGTTCGAGGAACTTGGCGACGTCGGCAACGGCGTCATGCACATGTGACAGGTCGGACGACCCTCGCTGCGATTGCGGCGTGCCCACGGCAATCATCACGACGTCGGAGCCGGGGATCGCTGCGGCGTAGTCGGTCGTGAAATCGAGCCGGGCGGCGGCGGCGTTGCGCTGGATGTAATCCGCGAGGTCCTTCTCGAAGATCGTGATTCCGCCCGAGCGCAAAACGGCAACCTTCTGAGCATCTGTGTCGAGACACGTCACAGTATGGCCAAGCTCGGCTAGGCAGGCTCCGGTCACGAGTCCGGCGTAGCCGGCTCCCACCATGGCGATTCTCATAGGCGTCTCTTTCTCGACGGGGTGCGTGCGTTGGGGACTTGGTGGCGAGTCGATGAAGGAATCCTATACGGGCCGCAGCCGATCAGATTCGACTCACGTGTTCAATGCTCGCTGTGCCGGATCTCGAACTGATCAGGTCAGCTCGACCGCGCTTGCAGGACCCGCCGGTTCTCGTCAATGGAGCGCTCGAACCACTCGATGGTCCTGACGAGACCGTCCTTCAAGGTCACCTCAGGACGCCACCGGAGGCGATCGGCCGCCAGCGATATGTCCGGCACCCGAACCTGCGGGTCGTCGACGGGGCGCGGGTGGAACTCAATCGTGCTGGTCGAACCGGTGATCTCGATGATCAGCTCGGCGAGTTGGACGATAGATGTCTCCGTCGGGTTTCCCACGTTCATCGGACCTATGTGGTCGGAGAGCATCAGCCGAACTAAGCCCTCCACTAGGTCGTCGACGTAGCAAAGCGAGCGGGTCTGGCTGCCGTCGCCATGAACCGGCAGCGGCCGGCCGAGCAGCGCGGCCGTCATGAAAGCGGGCACGGCCCTGCCATCTTCAGGCCGCATTCCCGGGCCGAAGGTGTTGAAGATCCGCGGGAGCTTCACATCCAGCCCGTATTCCCGGTTGTAAGCCATCGTGATGGCTTCGCCGTAGCGCTTGGCCTCGTCGTAGACGCTGCGGGGCCCAACCGAATTCACATTTCCCCAGTAGCTCTCGGGCTGCGGGCTGACCAGCGGATCGCCGTACACTTCGCTGGTGGTGGCGAACATGAAGGTGGCGCCGGCCAGTCGGGCCAACTCGAGGGCGTTCTCCGTGCCGGCCGAACCCACACGAAGCGTGTCGATCGGGTACCGGCCGTAGTCGATCGGTGACGCAGCGGACGCGAAGTGCATGACGTAGTCGACGTCTTCGTAGTCGACCGGGATCTTGTTGGATATGTCCGCCTCAACGAAATCGATTCCCGGGCGCCTCGCCAGTGAGTCTATGCCGTCACGGTGCGATGTCAGGAGATTGTCGACGACCGTCACTCGGGCCCCGTCCCGATGCATGCGGTCGGCGAGATGCAATCCCAAGAATCCGGCCCCTCCCAGGAGCACGACATGCTTGCCGGAGAGCGGCTCCGAATCCGAGCGTTCATCCTCGGTAATGGTGAGAGTTAGGTCCCCCACATGAATGGATAGCTGCGCCACCAATAGACCCCCGTCTAACCCCTGAATTACTGCTTGCTGATACCCTCTGCGGAAGATCATAGCCCGACTCTGGTGTCAGGTACAAGGACTTTCCGAATAGGGCCTTAGGACTCTACCAGGCGGGGCCGAATGTCCCTAGCGGCGAAGTCGATTATCCGCGTCTGCGATACGGCTATCATCGACGGCCAGGCGGGGTTGTCCGGCGAAAACGGGACCGAGAGTTGCCCGGGGGGATCCATCGGCCTCCGAACGGGTGTGTGTCGGATATTCGAGACTTCAGGGATGCGATGGGAAATGGGGATGGTGACACAAATGGGTCGATCTGCGCGAAAGGGGCGACCATGAAGCTTCTGTTGGCCACGCCCATCTCACCGGATGCCATCGAGCTCTTGCAGGCGCGTCACGACGTCGTCCTCGGGTTCGAGCGCCCCGAGGGCATTGCCGAGCTGATCGCAGATCGAGAAGGGCTCGTTTTCCGAAGCGGCGTCGTGATCTCGCGGGACATCCTCGAGGCCGCTGAAGGGCTACGTTTGATTGTGAGGGCGGGATCGGGTCTCGACAACATCGATCTGGATGCTGCGCGCGAGCACGGGATTCGGGTCGCTCGTGTGCCGGGAGCCTCGCCCGACGCCGTGGCCGAGCTGACCCTTGGGCTGATGCTGGCCGCGACACGCAACATCCGCCTCGCCGACTCTCTCGTCCGTCAGGGCCGGTGGCCGAAGCACGACCTCGGCGGCCATCTCATCGCGGGCAAGACTTTGGGCATTGTGGGCGCGGGCCGCATCGGAACCCGGGTTGGCGCCTTGTGCAGCTCCATCGGGATGCACGTCATCGGGTGTGTCGAAGATCCCGATGCGGAGAAGTCCAAGGATCTGGCCGCGGCCGGCATAACCCTCAGCGACTTCGGCTCTGTCATCACCGAATCCGACTTCGTATCGATTCACACGCCGCTTCAGGAGTCCACTCGGAACCTGATCGACGCGACGGCCATCGCCAAGATGAAAGCCGGCGTGGTGCTGATAAACACATCTCGCGGCGGGGTAGTCGACGAGGCCGCGGTCCACGAAGCTCTGAGCAGCGGCCATGTGAGCGCCGCCGGATTCGACGTGCACGAGGTTGAGGGAGAGGGCGTGATCCCGGAGATGGCCTCCTTGCCCAATGTGGTTCTGACGCCGCACATCGGAGGCATGGCGCTCGAGACCCAGAGCAGAATCGGGATGCGGGTCGCGGAGATTGTGGAATCCTTTCTTGCAGGGCGGCTCGATGAAGTGGTCTCGCCTGATGAGCACGTTCTGTAGGGCATTCAGTTGGAACTCTCGTACCGGAAGGTGGTCATCCTCAGTGGAATACATCTGTGATGCGCCTCCTCTGGTGTCGGTGGCCGGGACAGCTCTGAGCAGGCCGCAGGGGACTTGAGATGCGCTATGTAGGTAGGGTTGAGTCGGGGAAAGGTCGACGCTCCCGGGTACTTGGAGTAGCGGTGAAGCGAGCACTGGATGTGGTGGGCGCAGCAGCGCTGCTGCTGGCACTCTCTCCGCTCCTTGTGGTTGTTTCCATCGCGATCAGAATCGACAGCCGGGGACCGGCGTTCTTCCATCAGGAGCGCGTCGGCTCCAGGCGGAGGGTCCGGCACGGGGAGATAGAGTGGGAGGCCACGACGTTTCGTGTGCACAAGTTCCGTTCGATGTACACCGATGTCGATGAGTCCGCGCACAAGGAATACATAAAGAGTTTCGTGGATGGTGCCGTCGAGGAGTCTGGCAAGGAAGGGTCCGAGTTCAAGCTGGTGCACGATCAGCGGATTACGCGGGTGGGTAGGGTCATTCGCAAGACGAGCATTGACGAGCTGCCGCAGCTCTTCAACGTCCTGGCCGGTCAGATGAGCCTTGTCGGCCCGCGGCCCGTCCCCACCTATGAGGCAGAGAGTTATGAGTCCTGGCAGTTGGAGCGGCTTCACGCGCTCCCCGGCATGACCGGGTACTGGCAGGTCTACGGTCGCGGCCAGGTGCCCTTCATGGAAATGATGCGCATGGATATTCATTACGTGCGCAACCAGTCCTTGTGGCTCGATCTCAAATTGCTGGCTATGACGATCCCGGCGGTTTTCTCGGGAAGAGGAGCAGAGTGATGAATATGGAGGAGTCCGCCAACACGGATCGCACCGGCGTCGCCGTGGTCGGGTGTGGCTATTGGGGTGTCAACTACCTGAGGCTCTTGCGCGAACTTCCATCGGTTGGATCGGTATTCGCATTCGACCAGCGGCCCGAACGCCTGGCAGAAGTCGGCAAGCGCTTCCCGCACGTCACGACCACCGAGTCATTTGAAGAGATCCTGGACTCGAGTGCAGTCGATGCCGCGATCGTCTGCACACCGGCTACCCAGCACTACGGCGTCGCCACGCAGTTGCTCGATGCCGGAAAGCACCTACTCGTCGAGAAACCGATAACGACGGACTCGGCTGAAGCAAAGCTCCTCATCGCACAGGCCGCCTCGAAGGGGCTAACCCTCATGGTCGGCCACACTTTTTTGTTCAATGCCGGCGTGTCCGCTGTCAAGGCCCATGTGGATGCCGGCAATGCAGGCAAGATCCATTATCTCTACGCGCAGCGCACCAATCTGGGCCCTATCCGCTATGACGTCGATGCTCTGTGGGACCTGGCTCCGCACGATATCTCGATCTTCAACCATCTCCTCGAAGGTGAACCGGCCTGGGTGAGCGCAGTCGGTTCTCGCGTCCTCGGCAGTACCCGCCCCGACGTCGGCTTTGTCACAATCGGCTACGAAGGGGACGTCGTAGCCCACATTCATGTCAGCTGGGCCGACCCGTTCAAGGTGCGCCAGGCCGTTGTCGTCGGTAGCGAGCAGAGGATCGTGTTTGATGACATGAACGCGGCGGCACCGGTCACGATATACGAGAAAGGGATTGCGCCCGGCACCGAGGACATTCCGACCTACGGCGAGTATCCGCTGCTGATCAGGGACGGGGACATCATCAGTCCCAAAGTGACGCCGAGCGAACCGCTCAAGAATCAGACCAGCCACTTTCTCGACGTGGTGACCAACGGAGCGGAGCCCGTCTCCGATGGCACGGTCGGGTTGAAGGTTGTCGAGGTGATGGAAGCCATCGATCGATCGATCGAACTCCTCGGAGCTCCTGTGCCCGTCGGAGATACACAGCGCGCCGGCGATGAAAGCGGGGCTCCGATCGGAGTCCCGGCAGTAGAGAGCGAAGGGTAGGGAGGCAGGAAGTGGCCAGCGAGATAAGCACCCGGAAGGTTCCGTTTGTGGACCTGGGCGCACAGTATCGGAGCATTCAAGACGAGATCGAACCGGCGATCTCCGGCGTTCTCGAACGCTGCGACTTCATCCTCGGTGATAGCGTCGCTCAGTTCGAAGAGGAGATGGCGGCCTATTGCGAAGCCGGGTTTGCGGTCGGAGTCGACTCGGGCACCTCGGCTCTGGAACTGGCCCTGATGGCTGTGGGCATCGAGGCGGGCGACGAGGTGATCACTGCCGCCAACACGTTCATCGCTTCCGCCCTGGCGATCTCGTACGTCGGAGCGACGCCGGTTCTCGTCGATATCGATCCGAACACGTATCAGATGGACCCCAACTTGCTGGAAGCCGCCATCTCGGCGCGAACCAAGGCGATCATGCCTGTACACCTCTATGGCCAACCCGCCGACATGGCGGCCGTCACCGCAATCGCCCGCCGCCATGGCCTCAAGATCATCGAGGATGCCTCACAAGCTCATGGAGCGCGCTCCGCGGGCAGGCGAGTTGGCGCGCTTGGTGACGTTGGGGCTTTCAGCCTCTACCCGGCCAAGAACTTGGGTGCTTACGGCGACGCAGGAGTCCTGGTGACGAACGACCAGGATGTTGCCGACAAGCTTCGGCTCCTCCGCAACTACGGCTCTACCCGGAAATACCACCACGAGGTTCGTGGCTTCAATCGGCGCCTCGATACTCTCCAGGCAGCCGTGCTGCGGGTGAAGCTGGCCCATCTCGATTCATGGAACTCGGCTCGACGCAATCATGCGGAGGCATACAGCAGGATTCTCGCTGAACGCGTCGCGGCCGTGGAGACTCCCCAGAGCGCTGCCGGTACCGAGCCGGTCTATCACGTATATGTGATCCGCCACGACGATCGCGACGGCTTGCAGCGGCATCTCACCGCCCATGGAATCGCTACGGTGATCCACTATCCGATGCCCATCCATCTCCAGCCGGCGTATGCCGACCTGGGGTACGGCGTCGGCTCCTTTCCGGTCACCGAGGACTACGCCAACCGCATCCTCTCGCTGCCGATGTACGCCGAGTTGGAGCATCGTGACCTCGAGTACGTCTGCGATGCCGTCGCGAGCTTCACATGAATGTTGTCCCAGAGCGCCGCGCGGCGATTCGGCTGATCCGCGGCCCCGACGCCGGCTGGTGTCGAATACCGGTCCGAGAGGTCGGCCGTGCCTGATCGACTTCGTGTCCTCATCGCCACCGCGATGTATCCGACTGCCGAGAACCCGGTGTCCGGAACCTTCGTTAGATCCCAGGTGAGCGCCTTGCGCGATCGGGAGGTCGAAGTGGAAGTGATGCACCTGACCGGCGGCTCGCAGAAGCTCAACTACCTCAAGGCCCCTATGGAGCTGAGGCGGCGGCTGAAACGGGGGCATTTCGATGTTGTTCATGCTCACTACAGCTACGTCGGGATGGTGGCGAGAACGCAGTGGCGGGTCCCCCTCGTCGTCACTTTTCACGGGGACGACATTCTCGGCACCGTAGATCCGCGCGGGAAGACGAGCCTTGCGAGCCGGATCATCGTGCCGGCCGGCAAGTTGCTCGGTCGTTTGGCGGACGCCGTGATTGTTCAGAACCGTCACATGGCGACGTTGTTTCGCGGCCCTCAAGTTCACATCATTCCTCACGAGGTCGACTTCGACCTGTTCCACCCGACGCCGCGTGACGAAGCCCGGCGCCTACTCGACCTCGACGCCGCCAAGCCGTACCTCCTGTTCGCGGCAGACCCGGCGATCGCGGTCAAGCGCTTCCCGCTGGCCGAATCGGTCACGAAGCATCTGCAAGAAGCCGATCCCGACATCGAGTTGATCGTGGTGCACAAGGAACCGCAGGACCGCCTCGCGCTCTACATGAGCGCATGCGATGCTCTGGTGTTTCCCTCGTTTCAGGAGGGCTCTCCGAACATCGTCAAGCAGGCCATGGCCTGCAATCTCCCCATCGTCGCCACCGACGTCGGCGATGTGCGCGAAGTCATCGGTGGCACCGAAGGATGCTATGTCTGCGAACCAACGGTCGACGCGTTCGCCACAGCGCTGCGCACGGTGCTCGACGCCCGTCATCGTACCGAAGGACGTGAGCAGATTCGCCGTTTCGACCGACCGGTGATCAGTGACCAGATCATCCGGGTCTACGAGCAGGTCCGCCGCCGTCGGGCGGCTCCCGGACAGAGCGAGATGGTGTAGCCGTGTGCGGGATAACCGGGGCCTACAACTACAAGAATCAGGAACCGGTCGCGTCCGAAATCGTGGCTGCGATGATGGATGCGATCCACCATCGTGGTCCCGACGAGTCCGGCATGTACGTGGCTGGTCCGGTGGGGCTGGGCAGCAAGAGGTTGAGCATCATCGACCTCGAAACGAGCCAACAGCCCATCACCAACGAGTCTGGAGACGTTGTCGTCGTCTACAACGGCGAGACATACAACTACCGGGAGCTGCGTCATCAGTTGCAGCAGCGCGGCCATAGCTTGCGAACCGCGGGCGACACTGAAGTCATCCCGCATCTCTATGAAGACTATGGCCTGGACTGTGTCGACTGGCTGCGCGGGATGTTCGGCTTTGCGCTCTGGGATGACTCGCAGCGCAGGCTCGTATTGGCTCGAGATCGTCTCGGTATCAAGCCGCTGTACTACGCAGATACCGGCGAACGGCTGCTGTTCGGGTCGGAGATCAAGGCGATCCTGCAAGCACCGGACATGCAGGTCCGGCCGAATCTGGAAGCCCTCAGCAACTTCCTCTCGCTCAAGTATGTCCCTGCCCCGCAAACGATGTTCGACGGAATCCGAGCGCTGCCCCCCGGGCATATTCTCGTGTGCGACTCAGATGGGCCTCGCGAACACAGGTATTGGGACATGTCCTTCCAGGCAGAGTCGAACCCGGCCAGACCGGAGTCGGATTGGGCCGAAGAACTCGAAGCCCTGCTCCGGGAATCGGTTCAGATGAGGCTCATAAGCGATGTGCCGTTTGGCGCGTTTCTCAGCGGTGGGGTCGACTCGAGCACGGTTGTGGCGTTGATGAGCGAGTTCCTCGACGAGCCGGTGAAGACGTTCTCGGTCGGCTTCTCCCCGGTCGGGGGAGTGGTGAGCGAGCTGCCCAACGCCAGGTTGGTGGCGGAGCGATTCGGCACTGACCACCGGGAGGTGATGGTGGAGCCGCAGCACCTCGTCGATCTCGGACCGAAGCTGACCTGGCACCTCGATCAGCCGATCGCCGACCAGGGAACACTCGGCAACTACCTGGTCGCAGACTTGGCGGCCGATCACGTCAAGATGGTGCTCAGCGGCGAGGGAGCCGATGAGCTCTTCGCCGGATACGCCCGCTACCCCGGGGAGCGTGTCGCCCATCGCCTCGGCGCTCTTCCCGGCCCCGTCCGCAGGTGGGCGTCCGACGTCGCCCACCGGCTTCCCGGGAGGAGACGGGCCAAGCTGGCGCTCAACGCACTGGCCCAGCCGGACGAGGTGACCCGACTCAGCAGTTGGTTTCCTTTGTTCAACACGACGATGAAGCGGGGGCTGCTGCGGCCCGAGATCCAGGCTGAACTGAGCGGCGTGTCACCGGCTCCAGTGTTCGAGGATTGCCTTGCTGCTTGCGATGCTGCGGATTCGGTCAGCCGCTTGCTCTACGTGGACACCAAGTTGTGGCTCCCGGACGATCTGCTGGCGCGAGGCGACAAGACGAGCATGGCGGCTTCCCTCGAGGCGCGCGTGCCGTTCCTCGACCACAAGCTGGTCGAGTTTGCCGCGGCCCTTCCGCGGAATCTGAAGCTCAACGGGCTGAAACGGAAGTACCTGCTCAAGAAGGTGAGTAGTAAATTGCTGCCGCCCGAGATCATCAATCAGAAGAAGCGGGGGTTCCCGATCCCGTTTTCCGAGTGGTTTCGCGGCTCTGCTCGCGAGTTCGTTCGCGACCATCTCGCATCGGAGGCGCTGGATCGGCGCCAGATCTTCGACGCGCCCTTCGTCATGAATCTGCTCGATGAGCATGAACGTGGCTTCGCTGACCACGGCGCATTGATCTGGGGGCTTCTCAGCACGGAACTGTGGTATCGGGAGTTCGTCGACGCGTCGCCGCGGCGCGTCGCCAAGTCGCCGACGCTACCTGTGTGATGGTTGCCGGCGACGTGACCGAACCTTTGATCTCGCCACCGGCTCAGGAGGGAATGGCCGATATGGAGTTGACAACTGTTGAGGTCTCGGCTGAGGTTGCGGGACCCGGCTCAGCATGGGACCGCCGGGCTGTCGGAGACTCAGGGAGAGTGGTGGCGCTCTGTGGATTTCCTGGAAGACGGGACGATGAGTCGGCGATGAGTGGAGGCGTATCTTGAGAATCAGTCTCTTCGGGCTCGGCTATGTGGGCACCGTCTCGGCGGCCTGTCTCGCCGCGTCCGGGCATGAAGTGGTCGGTCTCGACGTCAATGCGCGCAAGCTCGACACCCTCAGGTCGGGAAGGGCCCCCGTGATCGAGCCGGGACTCGACGAGTTGGTCGCAGAAGCTACTGCGGCCGGGCGGCTTCGGGTGACAGATGACGTCCAGGCAGCGGTCGGGGCGAGCGACGTCAGTCTCGTGTGCGTCGGGACACCCAACCGCCCCAATGGGAGCATCGATCTGGCCGCTGTGGAGACGGTTTGCCGCCAGATCGGCGAAGCACTGGCGTCGAAGGACGACTACCACGTGGTGGTGATCCGCAGCACGGTGCTACCGGGCACGGTCCGCAATCGCCTCGTTCCGGTAATCGAAGGTGCGGCGGGCAAGACGGCGGGCGCCGGCTTCGGTGTCTCGATGAATCCCGAGTTCCTTCGGGAGACGAGCGCGGTTGCCGACTTCTTTGGCCCGAGCGTCACTGTGATCGGCGAACTCGACGAACGCAGCGGGAACGCCGTGGAGGCGATCTACGACGCCATCGACGCCCCGGTCGTTCGAGTAGATCTCGAAACGGCGGAGATGGTGAAGTACGCCAACAACGCATTCCACGCCACCAAGGTCATATTCGCCAACGAGATCGGCAATCTCGCCAAGGCACACGGCATCGACGGGCGCCGGGTGATGGACATCCTGTGCCAGGACAGCCAGCTCAACATATCACCTGCATATCTGCGGCCCGGCTACGCGTTTGGCGGCTCGTGCTTGCCCAAAGACACTCGAGCGCTCGTGTATCGGGCCAAAGAACTGGATGTCGAAGCTCCCCTCCTCGGGGCCTTGCTGCCGAGCAACGAGCTCCACATCCGCCGGGCCATCGAGTTCGTGGAGCGATCCGGCCACAAGAAGGTGGGCATCCTGGGGCTGAGCTTCAAGGCGGGCACCGACGACGTGCGGGAGAGCCCGATGGTGCCGCTGGTCGAAACGCTCGTCGGGAGGGGTTACGAGGTGGCCGTCTACGACGAGCACGTCCGCCTCAGCAAACTCGTCGGATCGAATAAGTCGTTCCTGGAGGAGGAGATTCCGCATATCGCGCAGCTGATGAGAAGCGATCTGGACGAAGTGGTCGCCGAGAGCGAGGTAGTCGTGGTGGGCAACTCCACACCGGCCTTCCGAAGCGTTCCCGGCCGGCTGCGCAGCGACCAGCTGCTGGTCGATCTGGTGGGCATGGACGGTGGAGCGACAGCAACACGGGGAGCTTATGAGGGCATCTGCTGGTAGGCGCATTCTCATGCTGCTCGAGAACCACCCCTATCCGCAAGACGGGAGAGTGCGCCGTGAGGCCCGATCTCTCGCTCGAGCCGGATATCGGGTCACAGTGGTGAGCCCGGCATCGCAAGGCCAGCCGAAGGCGGAGATCGTCGACGGTGTCCAGGTATACCGCTACCCGGCGCCCAAGGAGCGCGACGGATTCATCGGCTACCTTCTCGAGTACGGCTACTCGATGGCAGCCACCGCCGCCATAACTCTGTACGTGTTCTTGCGCCGGGGATTCGACGTGATCCACGCTCACAACCCTCCCGATACCTTTGTGCTGATCGCCGGCTGGTTCAAGCTGCTCGGCAAGAGGTTCGTCTTCGACCACCATGATTTGTCGCCCGAGATGTATGACGCCGTTTTCGCCGGACGCGCCAAACCGGTGGTGCGACGCGCCCTCCTCATGTTCGAGAAGCTCACATTCCGCTTGGCCGACCATGTGATTTCGACCAATGAGTCGTATCGCGAGATCGCCATCAGAAGAGGGGGAGTGCCTGCCCTGAGCGTCACCGTCGTGCGCAACGGGCCGGACACCGATCGGGTGCGGCCGGTCGATCCCGACACCGGGTTGCGGGCGCGGGCAGAGTTCATTTTCGGCTATGTCGGCGTCATGGGCTTCCAGGACGGTGTCGACTACCTGATCCGGGCGCTGGGACATCTAGTGACAGAGTTCGGTCGGACCGACTTTCTCTGCGTCATCATCGGCCAGGGGGCGGCAGTCCCCAGTTTGCAGGCCCTCACGAGCGAACTCGGGCTCGATGAGCATGTTTGGTTCACCGGACGCGTATCGGACGAGGAGTTGCTGAGCTACCTTTCGGCCGCCGACATATGTGTCGATCCCGACCCGTCCAACCCGTTCAACGATCGTTCGACGATGATCAAGATGACCGAGTACATGGCTATGGCGAAGCCGATCGTCGCCTTCGACCTGCCAGAACATCGTTATACCGCCGGCGACGCGGCATCGTATGCCGCTGCGAATGACGAGCTCGATTTCGCTCGCCGTCTGGAGGAGTTGATGAGCGATCCGGATCGACGGGAGGCTATGGGCAAGTCGGGTCGGCAGCGCGTCGAGTCGGAGCTGGCGTGGCCCTTTCAGGAACGTCGGTTGCTCGAGACCTACGGGCGCTTGCTGCCTCTGGGCGAACGATGAACCGCGCCGTCATCGATCCCCTCACCGACCCGAGGTGGCAACGACTCGTGAGCCGGGCCGACACCGATGTGTTCCATAGCCCGCCCTGGCTGCGGGCGCTCGCTCGCACCTACGGCTTCGAGCCCCGGGCGACCATTCTCAGCGACGAAGCGACCGACGAGCCGGTCGCCGGGATGCCTTTCTGTGTGGTTGATGGTCTACCGGCCAAGCGGATTGCCACGCCTCCGTTCTCCGACTACTGCGACCCGATCGTCTCCGATTCCGCGCAGTGGGCGGCGCTTCTCGAGCCGCTTCTCGAGGAGGAGTGCACTATCAACCTGCGGAGCCTGCACAACGACATACCACTGCAGGCCGGCGGTCTCGCCGTCGTCAACCAAGCCGCATGGCACGGTCTCGCGCTGTCTGGGACAGTCGACGAGATCTGGGCAGGCTTGGACGGGTCTGCCCGGCGGGCGATTCGCAAAGCTCAGAAGCAGGGCGTGGTCGTTCGGCCGGCCGCGGATCGGAGCGAACTCAGAGCCTTCTTTGATCTGCACTTGCGGATCCGCAAGTACAAGTATCGACTGCTCGCCCAGCCGTTCTTGCTATTCGATCACCTCTGGGACGAGTTCGTTGTTCCAGGGAACGGCTCAGTCATGCTGGCCTTTCACGAGGATCGTGTGGTTGGCGGCGTGTTCTTCCTCGAGTGGAAGGACCGGCTCTACTACAAGTTCAACGCCTCCCATTCGGACTACGTGGATCTGCGACCGAACGACGCCACGATATGGACCGCCATCGAGGCCGCCAAGGAGAAGGACCTGCGGTGGCTCGACTTCGGCTTGAGCGATGCAGACCAGGAAGGCCTGCTCCGCTACAAGCGGAAATACGCCACTGAGGAGAAAACGATCACCTTCCTCCGGCACGAGCATCGAAACGGGGATACCACCGCCTCCCGACAGATGCGAGAGCTTCTTCCCGAGTTGACCCGAGCCCTCACCGACGACGCTGTGTCGGACGCCGTCACGGAACAGGCCGGAGACCTCCTGTACAGGCTCTTCGCATGAAGGCGACGGACGAGGTGTCGGCAGCACAAGTGACTTCTTGGTTCCGCGGTCTGATGGGGGAGTCGGGCATGTTCGAGGTGGCGTTGAGGCTGTGTGTCTTGTCCGGGAAGCGATCGGCGTAGTCGGATGTCCACAGTTGCGCTCATTGGACCTGACGGTGTTGGCAAGTCATCCGTCGCTGAGGCTCTCCTCGCGACCAGCGGCTTGCCGCTCAAGTACCTGTACATGGGTATGAGCATCGAATCGTCAAATGTGGCCTTGCCGACGTCGCGATTGGCCCATCGCATCAAAGTTCGTCAGGCCCGGCGATCAATGGCAAAGCGCGGCGAAGAGATTCCGGACGACATCGACCTCCACGGGGAGGAGCACCGCGTCGACCGCCGCGGCAAGCTGGGTGCGGCTGCCCGGTTGGCGCGACGGGTGAGCGAGGAGTCCTACCGTCAGATCGTCTCCTGGATCTACCAGAGGCGTGGGCACGTTGTGCTCTACGACAGGCACTTCGTCTTTGACTCGCTGCCCCGCCCTTCCGACCTTCGCCGCAAGCGTCGGCTCACGGACCGGATTCACATCTGGTTCCTCTATCGCCTGTACCCTCGCCCGGATCTCGTCATCCTCCT
>CAMYIJ010000094.1 GCA_947258375.1 uncultured Acidimicrobiaceae bacterium | reverse complement strand
TTACCATGACAGCCTGACGGCTCATCGCACGCTCTGCCACGGAGCTAAGGAGGCCTGTATTCGCGGGTGCGATTGTAGTCAGACCGCTACGGGGTTCGATTCGTCCGAGCGTCGCCGGGACGTGAGTTGCGTCTGTTGTGCCTACCGCGCGCCATAGCGCCTCTGTGTGCACAACAGACGAAGGGTTCGGTGCCGGGAGAAGGATTCGAACCTCCGTAGGCGATGCCGGCAGATTTACAGTCTGCTCCCTTTGGCCGCTCGGGCATCCCGGCAATCTCCCGGGGCAACCCGGTAGACCGGCGGCAAGGATAGTTCGCCCGGGACCCACCTGAATCCCCCAAGCGTCGTTGCCTACCTAATACCCATCGCCATGCGCTCGAGTCGAGCGATCCGCTCCGCCGTCGGCGGATGCGTTGAGAACTTCCTGGCGAGGGTCGACCGGCGATCCCTGCGGCCGCCGAAGGCCTTAAGGGGATCGGCGATGAACAGCTGAGACACCGCCGGATTCACCTCCATCGGAATCCGGGCTGTGCCCGACTCGAGCTTCGCCAACGCCCGAGCCAGTGCGAGCGGCGATCCGGTGATCTCGGCGCCACTAGCGTCGGCCTGAAACTCGCGACTCCGGCTGATCGCCATCTGCACGAGCATCGCGCCCAGCGGAGCGATGATCACAGCCAACAGCCCGACGATGGCACCCACCGGGTTGTCGTTGTTCCGCCGGCCGGCGCCGGTCCAGAAGGCGAACCGGGCCAAGAACGAGAGGGCGGCGCCGATCGTCGCTGCCACGGACGCGATCAAGATGTCGCGGTTGCGGACGTGGGATAGCTCGTGTGCCAGTACCCCCTCGAGCTCGTTGTGGTCCATCAGCTCGAGGATTCCGCGCGTAACTGCAACGGCAGCGTGCTTGGGGCTGCGCCCGGTGGCAAATGCGTTCGGCTGGGGACGGTTGATCACGTAGATCTTCGGCATCGGCATGTTCTCGCGTTGCGCCAGCGAGCGCACGATGGAGTAGACGTTGGGCAGCTCGAGCTCGTCAACGGGGACGGCTCCGGTGGTCTTGAGCGCGATCTTGTCGGAGAAGAAGTACATGGCGCCGTTCATCACCGCAGCAATCACCAGGGCGATGACCGCTCCGTTTGTGCTCCCGAGCGCCCAGCCCAGCGCGACCAGCAAGCCGCCGAGAAGGGCCATGAGTCCGACTGTCTTTACATTGTTCTGCATAGCCCAATTGTACCGCTGCGGGTGGACTATCCACGGGGCGCCCGACCACCGGGGTTTCACGAAACCGCGACCACACCGGGTCACCGACGGTCACTTGTTGCGTTCAAGGTGCGGCAACTAGGGTTGGACCATCGAGTAATGCTCACAGGGGCCGCAGCAGCCGTGGCCTGATGCATCGGTAGAATCGCCGATTCCGTATGGGGAGGAATCACTCAGTGTCGCAAAGGGCCCTGGCAGCGCTGGTCTCTCTATCCACAGTGTTCTCGCTGACGGCGCTGCCTCCTGCGGCCGCCGAGCCTCGTGACCGCGCCGATCTGGAACCGGCCCGCGCCGTCGTAACCCGGGAGAACCCTTTCAAGGGACTCGAAGCCGGTATCTTCATCGTCAGCCTCGACGATCCGGCGATCGCCCTCTACGAGGGTGGCATCCGCCGGCTCCGGCCGACCAGCACCCGCGGCGAGGTGCAGCTCGATGTTGACCAACCGGCAGCGGTCGCATATCGCGACCACCTGGAAAGCCAACAGGCAACCCTGATCAGCCGGTTGAACCGGGATCTGGGCCGCCCGGTCAATGCCCGGCACACATACTTCAACGCGGCGAATGCGATCGCGGTCCAGCTGACACCCGATGAGGCCGCCCGGGTGTCTCGAATGCCGGGAGTCCGTTCGGTCATGCCGGATACCGTCCGTCACATCCACACCGATGCAGGGCCGGATTGGATCAGTGCGCCGGCCATCTGGGACGGCACCGCCACCGGTATGCAAACCCGGGGCGAAGGCATAGTGATCGGGGTGCTCGACACCGGAATCAACCCGCAGAATCCGAGCTTTGCCGACGTTGGCGGCGACGGCTTCGATCACACCAACCCGCTCGGCACCGGCACATACGTCGGAGTCTGCAACCCCTCCGAAGCTGTTCACCAGCCGGGCTTCGCATGCAACGACAAGCTGATCGGTGCCTGGAACTTCACCAACGGCCCCGGTCCCCTCGACGATGAGGGCCACGGCTCCCACACCGCCGGCACCGCAGCCGGCAACGTGGTCGAGGCGGAAGTGGTCGCCCCGACACTGACCATCTCACCGACTATCTCTGGAGTAGCGCCACACGCCAACATCATTGTGTACGACGTGTGCACGCCCGCCGGCTGTCGCGCTTCGGCGATCCTCGCCGCGATCGACCAGGCGATCGCCGACGGTGTTGACGTCATCAATTACTCGATCGGTGACGAGACTCCAACCGATCCCTGGGCCGAGAGCGAGCAGCTGAGCTGGCTGGCGGCGCGGGAGGCCGGCATCTTTGTAGCTCACTCGGCGGGCAACGAGGGTCCCAACGCAGCTACAACCGGCTCCCCCAACGCCCCCTGGATGACACACGTGACGGCAACGAGTCACGCGCGGAGATTCACCAACAGCGTTGGAGACTTCAGCGGCGGCGAATCGCCTCTCGGCGACATCGCAGGCGTTGGCATCGCCGCCGGCTACGGGCCGGCCCCGATCGTTTACGCCGGCGATTACCCGTCGGACTTGACCGACACGCCTGAGCTGTGTGGTGTCGGTCTGCTCGGAGATGAAGTGCCACCATGGCCTGCAGGTACGTTCACCAACGAGATCGTCGTCTGCGATCGGGGCACCTACGGCCGTGTGGAGAAAGGAACCAACGTTCTCGCAGCCGGGGCAGGCGGCTTCGTGCTCGCCGACAACGGGGCAGGCCTCGTCAGCGATTCCCACGATCTCCCGGGCCTCCACGTCTCTAGGCCGGAGGGTGATCTCCTCAAGGCGTGGCTGGCTTCCGGCACCGGACACGTGGCAACCATCCGCGGTGCGGTCCAGGAGGTCGCCGATGCCAACGGCGACGTCCTGGTCGAGTTCAGCTCGCGCGGCCCCAATACTGGGATCGACATAATCAGCCCGAACCTCGCGGCGCCCGGCGGCAACATCATCGCCGCCCACGGCACTGATGGGGAGATCGGCTGGGGGTTCCGGAGCGGCACATCAATGGCCAGCCCACACGTTGCCGGTGCTGCCGCCCTGCTCAAGTCCCTGTACCCGCATTGGACTCCTGCTGAGATCGAGTCGGCCCTGATGCTGACAGCCAGCCAGACGGTCCTCCTCGAGAATGGTGCTACACCGGCTACCCCGTTCGACAGTGGCGCAGGTCGCATCGACGTGAGTGCAGCCGCGCAAACCGGGCTTGTCATGAACGAGACCGTCGCCGACTACATGGCGGCCAATCCCCGCGCCGGCGGCGACGTCAGCACCATCAACCTGGCGAGTATGGCCGACTCCTCGTGCCTGACCACGTGCTCATGGACCCGGACGGTGACGGCAACCAGAGAAGCTTCGTGGACCGCTTCCGTAGCCGGTGACGACGGCCTCGCGCTGACGGTGTCACCGTCACGCTTCTCCCTGAGCGAAGGCGAATCCCAGGACATCACAGTTACCGCCGACGTATCGGCCGTCTCTGTCCGGCAGCATGTGTTCGGTTCCCTCATCCTCGAACCGGAGGAGTCATCCGGCGGCGATACCCCGCCGCGGGCCACTATGGCGATCGCCGTTTTGGGAAGAAACGGTGACCTCCCCTCGCAAGTTCACATCCCGACCCGACGCAACGCCGGGTCATGGGAAATCGCCGGCCTGACCGCCCTGGAAATCACCGACCTCGCCATCACCGTCGAGGGTTTGGAGAAGGGCCACCTCGACGACGCGGCTATTTCGGCAGACACGAACCCCGCGGATGTTTTCGACGACGTCACGGACGGCACGTACCTCGAGCTCATTGATGTCCCCGCCGGTTCGACGGGCCTCATCGCCGAGATCCTCGCGTCCGAGTCGCCGGACCTCGACATGTTCATGGGCCGCGACCTCAATGACGACGGGGTTCCAACGGAGAGCGAACTCTCCTGTGTGAGCGCATCCGGCACGGCCCTCGAGTCCTGTAGGGTCGACGAGCCGGCCGCCGGTCGGTGGTGGGTGCTCGTCCAAAACTGGCAGAGCTCGGCGCCGGGGGCCCGCGACAAACTCACGCTGTCGACCGCGGTCCTCGACGGCACCGACGCCGGAAACATGCGGGTCGATGGGCCGGCGGCAGTCGGCCATCTCGAGCCATTCGATCTGACCATCTACTGGGACGATGCGACCTTGGAGCAGGGCGACCGCCTCTATGGCGCGTTCTCCGTGGGCACCGACCCCGCCCGCGCGGGCAACCTCGGCCGAGTCGTCGTCACCGTCGATCGCCTGCCCGACGACGTCTCCAAGACGGCTTCTCAAGATCTGGCGATGGCAGGCGACACGGTCACGTACGAGATAACGCTCCAACCCAATGTGAGCGGTGGGGATCTCGAGTACTCCATCAACGACACCATCCCGGACGGGTTGACCTATGTGGCCGGTTCGGCCACCAACGGCGCCACGATCGCCGACGGCCGGCTTTCCTGGACCGGAACGGTTGCCTCCCCCGATGTCGGCGCAGGCGAGTACGAGATGTCGACGAATGCCGAGGACGCCGGCTGCGAATCGCCCTTCGATGGAGGCGGATACGTCGATCTCGAGGAGCAGGGCATCGTCACCGACCGCTGGATCGTCGGCGACACCGTCGCCTTCACGGCGTTCGAGGACACCGCCGTCAGCTTCTACGGAGCCGTACACGCGGGAATCGGACTCACCGATGACGGATTCGTTGTCTTCGACGTGGACACGAATTACGGATCAACGCCCTGGATACCGCAAGCGATGCCGGACCCTGAGGCCCCCAACAACCTCGTGGCCCTCCTGTGGCAGGACTTCGAGATCTTCCACGACGAGGCCACCAACGCCGGTGTGTCACTGGCGACGTTGGACGACGACAGCTTGCTCGTGGTCGAGTTCGACGACCTCCAACTCTTCGGCGGCAGCGAGCCGGTCATGGACATGGAGATCCTGATGCGGCCCACGGTCGACCATTCGCCGGGAGCGTGGGAGATCTTGCTGGCGTACGACAACGTAGCCCGGAGCGTGCCGGGCCGGGTCGGCGTGGAGAATGCCGACGGCTCGGCCGCCACGTTGATTGACCCCAGTGTCATTGCCGACGGGGCCATGGTCTGCTTCGACTGGGCGGGACCGTCATTCGAGCCGATCGTCATTTCGTATGACGTCACCGTCGACGCCGACGCCCCGCTTGGTTTGCTCACCAACGAGGTGGTGTCGGAAACGGACGGTCCCGGCAGCAGAGCGGCGACGACGGCGGCCCAAGTCCGCATCGTCGATTCACCGAGCCGCACTCTCGCCACCTCGCTGGCACAGCTCACCGACTGGGTCGAGAATCCGCCGGCCGATCTGTCGCCGGAAGACGTCGCCCGCCTGGCGGCAGCGCGCGACCACGTGGCCGATGCCATGGCAGCCGAACGATGGGTCAATGAGACCACCCTCGATCCGACGGCCGGGCGCCGGGTGTTCACTCACCTGCAGAGAGCAGTCTCCGATCTCAGGAAGATGACCCTGGACACCTCCGTGCGCGTCGGTAAGAACACCATCAAGCGAGGCCTGGTCGATGTTGCCGAGCACCTGGCACAGCTGGCCCTCGAGGATGCTTCGGCCGCGAACGCAACACACGCCAACCTGAGACGAGCGGCGAGGAAGCTGGCGCTCATCGATGTCGACCAGTCCAACAGGAAATGGCAAAGGGCCATTGGGAACGGGCGTCGCTCCTGGGTCGCAGCCACGAGGCACTTGAGGTAGCCGACTGCCTGGTGGCTATTTCTCGACGATGAGGACCCTGAAGTCTCCCAAGCCGCGCGGGTGGAGCAGCGTCTCGGCATCCTTGATCTCGCTGCGCACGTGAAGACGGGCCATGGCATCGGCGCCCCGGGCGTGCTCGAGCTCCATCTCACGCAACTCCGCCAGGCGGTCGCGGAGTCCGTGCGCCACCAGGAAATCGTCCTGACGGTGCAAGGCTGCCGAAGCTCCGGCGTCGCGAGCGGCGCCGAGCAGGGCCGAGAAGTTGACGTCCGCGGTGATATCGGTGGCGCCGGGCTCCAGTAGCGGATCCGGACCGAGGTGGTGCGCCCGGTATGTGCGCAGGGTTCCGATCGTTCTCCGCGGCTCCAGCTCTTCAGCGGTCGCTCCGTAGTCGATTACGACGATGGAACCACTCTCGAGCAGCGCCAGGGCCCTCAACAGCCAATCGTGCGCCGCCAATTGCACCTCGACAATGCCACCGTCGATGACCGGTCCGGCATAACGATCGAGCCATTCTGCAGTCTCCACGCGGGCCGGCGCGGCCACGAGGCCGAGCGCCGTACCCTCCAGCCCGATCCAACGTTCCTCCCAACCGTCGCCGACGCGCGCCGCCAATCTCATCGGGAGGTTGTCCAGTAGCTCGTTCGCAACGACCACGCCGCGCACGGGAGCGGCCAGCTGGTGGAGATCGGACAGGGTCTCGTAGCCGCTGTCGCGCAGTGCCCGGCGCGCCGCTGGTGAGGCATCGATCGCAACCGCTCGTTCCGGAAGTGGCGCGACGGCGGCGAGCAACGGCTCGAGCAAACTTCCTGATCCGGCGCCAACGTCGACGACCACACGGGGCGCGCCGAGTGTGGCCAACCGATCGCCTACGTACCGGCCCAGGGTGCGCCCAAACCACGGACTCACCTCCGGGCTGGTGAGGAAGTCCCCCGCCTTCGTCGAGCGCAGCGGCCCCGACCCGAAAAAGCCGTCGTCGGGGTCATAGAGAGCAAGCTCCATGAAGCGCTCGAAGGGCATCGCCCCAGACTGAACGATCTCGGTCCGAATCCGTTCAAGCAAGGACACCAACGCCGCTCCTGCCTCGATACTGAGTACTGAATACTGAATACTGAATACTGACTCAGAACCCGCTGGCGAAGGTCTTGGCCGCTTCGGCCAGGCCGGAGATCAGCGTCGGATAGAACCCGATCACGACAACGCCGATCGTCGTCAGGACCAGAGCGAACTGCAGCGACGGCGCGGTGCGCTGCTCCCTGATCTCGGCAACCGGCACGCCGTCCGGCACCTTCTCCATGAAGGCGGAGACAACGACCTTCGAGTAGTAGTAGAAGGCGATGACCGAGTTCACGGCCGCTACCACTGCAAGCGCGCCGGCCCAGCCGCTCCCCGATGCCAGCACCGAACGGAACATCACGAATTTGGCGAACCAGCCGGCCAGGGGTGGAATCCCCGCCAAGGAGAAGAAGAACAGCCCCAGCATGGTGGCCAGGCCGGGTGCATAGCTGAACAGGCCGGCCCAGTCCTTGATCTCGGCGCTGCGCAACCTATTGCCAACCGCGATCACGACGCCGAACGCGCCGAGGTTCATGAATGCGTAAATGACCAGGTAGGTCACCGTGGCGAAGAAGGCCTCCTCGAGGTCTGAACCGGTGACATCGGCGGCGATCGCCGCGCCAAACGGCACGAGGATGAAGCCACCCTGGGCGATCGACGAGTACCCGAGCAGACGCACGACGTTCGTCTGGCGGAGCGCAATCAAATTGCCGACCGTCATCGAAAGCGCGGCCAGCACCCACAGCCCGGTGCCCCACAGCGTCGTCACCTCGCCGAATGCCAGGTAGCAGATCGCCAGCAGGCCCACGAAGCCGGCGGTCTTCGAGATCACAGACAGATAGGCGGTTACCGGCGTCGGCGCCCCTTCGTAGGTGTCGGGCGTCCAGAAGTGGAACGGCACGGCGGACACCTTGAACGCGAAACCGAGGATGGTGAACAGCACACCGATGATGAACAGGCCACTCAGGTCGCCGTCCAGAACACCAACCGAGCCGGCGCGAATCCCGGTGAACGTCAACTCACCGGTGACACCGTATACGAGGGACATCCCGAAGAGGAGCACGGCGGCCGAGAGCACGCCGATGATGAAGAACTTGAGGGCGGCTTCGTTGGAGCGGGCCTCCCCTTTGCGCCAGCCCGCCATGAGGAACGTTGGGCCGGTGACCAGCTCGAGGCCGACGAACATCGTCACCAGGTCGCGGCTCGACGCCATCACAAGGGCTCCGAGCACCGAGGCCAGCATCAGGAAGTAGAACTCGCCCTGCCAGAAGCGATTGCTCTCGAGGTAGCCCACCGACAGCAACACCGCCACAAAGGCCGAACCGATGAACAGGCCCTTGAGCGCCAGCGAGAAGGCGTCGATCACGTACGAGCCACCGAACATTTCCCGCGACCCGGAGTAGTCGCAGAAGTCGAGGCTCTCGCAGAATCCGAGGGTGAGGATTGGCACGACCGTGGCGAACAGGCCCAGCAGTCCGACGACCGCGGTCCAGTGTTTGCGCACCGGAAGCATGTCGACGATCAGCACCGCCATCACGGTGCCGGCAAGAATGAGCTCGGGCGCTAGAGCGTGATAATCAATCACCGGTTCGCTCCACGTCTGTCGGGCCTACACAGGAACAACGTCACCCTCCGAACGCCGATGTGACCAGCTTGATGACTGCGTCATTGGTGGCCCCAAACACGATGCGGGGGAACACCCCGATCGCGATGATGGCAATGATCAGCGGTACCCAGGCCATCTTCTCGAAGATGTCGACATCGTGGAATTCGTGGCCGGCCCATTCGTCCTTGGGGTCGCCGAAGTTGACCTTCTGCAGCATCCACAGCAGGTAGCCGGCGGCCAGGACCGTACCGACGGCGCCGATCACCATCAGGGTGCGGAACAGGGTCGTGCTGAGGCCGGCGGCCGGGCTGAAGGCGGCCAACAGCGCCATGAACTCTCCCCAGAAACCCGCGAGCCCGGGCAGGCCCAGCGAGGCCATGGCGGTGAAGCCGAGGATGGCCCCCATGATCGGCATGAGCTTTTGGTTGCCGCCGAGGCGTGCCATCTCCCTGGTGTGATAGCGATGCGACATCGACCCGGCGAGGAAGAACAGCAGGCCGGTGATGACACCGTGAGCCACCATGCCGATGATGGCGGCGTTGATGCCGATCGGAGTCATGGTGGCGATGCCCAGCATCACAAAACCCATGTGGCCCACGGACGAGAACGCAATGAGCCGTTTCATGTCGGTCTGCGCCAGACATGCCAGCGAGGCGTAGATGATTCCGATCACCGCCAGGATCGCGATCACAGGAGCCCAGTTCTGCGACTGCTCCGGCAGGATCGGAATGGCGATCCTCACAAACGCGTATGTGCCGAGCTTCAGCATGATGGCGGCCAGCAGCACCGAGCCGACGGTGGGGGCTGCGGTGTGGGCGTCGGGGAGCCAGGTGTGGAACGGGAACATCGGCACCTTGACGGCGAAGCCGAGCGCCAGAGCGGCGAACACCCACACGGCCAGCCCGCTGCCCAGCATGCCCTCGGCACCGTTGGCCGCCAGCTCCAGCATGTCGAAGGTGCGCCCACCCTTGAAGTACAGCACCAGGAAGCCGAGCAGCATGAAGGCTGAGCCGAACAGGGTGAAGAGGAAGAACTTGATCGCCGCGTAAAGGCGCATCTGGGTCGTGATGTTGAACACCGGGAGCGTGACCTCGTTGCGGTCGCCCCAGATGCCGATCATGAAGTACATCGGGAGCAGCACGACCTCGAAGAAGACGAAGAACAGGATCAGATCGAGGGCCACAAACGTGCCGGCCATGCCGGTCGCCAGGATCAGGATGAGGACGAGGAAAGCCTTCGGGTTGTGCGGCTCCGGCCAGTGCTCCCAGCTGTAGATGATGGACAGGAAGGTGATGAAAGTTGACAGCACCACCAACGGGAGGCTGATTCCATCGATACCGATGTGGAAGTTGGAGTTGATCGCGGTGATCCAATCGACGTTGGTGCCCAGCTGCAGGGTTCCGGCCTCGCCGAAATCGAACCGCAACGCCAGGAGCACCGACAGGACAAACGAGGCACCGGCGAACAGAAGGGCGGTCCACTTCTGGGTCTCCTCCTCAGCCTTGGGAATGGCGAGCACAACGAGTGCCCCGATTAGCGGCAGGAAGACGACGAGGCTCAGGCCCCATCCGCTCTCAAACCATTCCATACCTGTTCCTCCTCTAGAACCAGATCACAAGGCCGGCGACCAGGATCACGGTCGCGGCGAATATCAAGATTGCGTACTGCTGCACTTTGCCCGTCTGCAAGAGGCGCAGCATCCCGCCCCCGGCGCCCGTCACCGCGCCGGAGGCATGAATTGCCCCGTCGACGCCTCTCTGATCGAACCAATAGACGACCTTGCCGACCGACCTCGCCAGCAAACCCGCTCCGTTCACGACGAAGTCGATCACGTAACCGTTGGTCCAGTTGATGGCCCGGGCCACCGGCCCCCGGATCGGCCGGATCACCCCGTCCATGTACAGATCATCGATGTAGTACTTGTTCTCCAGCAGCGGGTACAGCAGCGGGATACGGAAAGTGTCGCGGGCCGCCTGGGTCTCTTTGTCCGGGCCCCAGATGCGCATGCCGATGAGACCCCCTGCCACCGCGGCAGTCAGGCCGAACGACAGCATGAGGTAGTCAAATTCTGTGGCATGGTGGTCAAGAACCCGAACTGCGCGACCACCAACGACGTCGGTGAATGTCGACGTGAGCCCCGGCCAGTTCATGAAACCGATGACGGCCGAAGGAACTGCGAGCCCCACAAGCGGCACCCACATGATCTTCGGAGACTCGTGCGGATGCGCCTGACCCTTGTATTCGCCGTGGAACGTGAGCATCACCGTGCGGGCCATATAGAACGCCGTGATGAACGCCCCGCTGATAGCCAGAATCAAGACGATGGTCGCCACGCTGGAACCGCCGTCGGCTGTCGAGAACTTGCCGATTGCGTAGTTCAGCGACGCGAGGATCTCGTCCTTGGAGAAGAAACCGGCGAACAGCGGGATGCCGGCCAGGGCCAGTGAACCTACCAAGAACGTGCGGTAGGTCCACGGCATTGTCTTGCGCAGGCCTCCCATGTCCGACATGTTGTTCGAGTGCACTGAGTGGATCACCGATCCGGCACCGAGAAACAGCAGCGCCTTGAAGAAGGCGTGGGTGAATAGGTGGAACAGACCGGCGGTGTAGGCGCCGGCCCCCATCGCGGCGGTCATGTAACCGAGCTGGGAAAGCGTCGAGTAAGCCAGCACCTTCTTGATGTCGTCCTGGACGAGGGCAATGAGCCCGGTGAGGAACAGCGTTAGCCCGCCGATGATGATGATCACGGCCCGCACTTCCGTCGCGAAGCCGTCCGTGAGGTACAGCGGGAACATTCTCCCGACGAGATAGACCCCGGCCGTCACCATGGTCGCCGCGTGCATCAGCGCGGACACCGGTGTCGGCCCCGCCATCGCGTCCGGGAGCCACACGTGGAATGGGAATTGGGCGCTCTTGCCCATAGCTCCGATGAAGAGCGCGAGCCCGCCCCAGAACGCGAACTGGGCGAGCAACGGAGCCTCGGCAGCCCCTCCTTCGACAGCGTGGAGAATGTCGGAGAACCGGAATGAGCCGACCGACATCGAAACGATGATCGCCCCGACGAAAAGGCCAACGTCGGCAGCTTTGTTGACGAGCATGGCCTTGATTGCAGATGACGAGGCGTAGTGGTCTTCCCAGTAGTGGCCGATGAGCAGCCACGACGAGACCCCGACCAGCTCCCAGCCCACGATGAGCTGAATCATGTTGGGCGCCGAGACCAGCACCAGCATGCCACCGGCGAACAGCGTGAATGAGGCAAAGAACCACGTGAAGCGGATGTCGCCTTCCATGTAGCCCTTGGCGTAGAGGAAGACGAAGAAACCGACGACGCCGACCAGGAAGTACATCATGATGGAGAGGCCGTCGACGGTCCATCCCCACTCGATGGGCATACTGCCGATCCTGGCAATTTCGACCTGGAAGTCGTGAGCGATCGGGCTGGCGATGTGAGCCAACAGCAGCGCCGTCCCGTAGAGGGCCTCGAATCCCATCACCGCGATGGCGATGTCCCATCCCTTGTAGGGCATACGCTTGCCGTAGAAGACAATCGCAAAGGCCGCCACCATCGGAACCACAGGGATCAGCCACGCCATCGAAGCCAGCAGGCCGCCGTCCGAGAGCGCTTCGGCCGCGTGGCCCCCCTCCTCGGTGGCGAGGATCAGGGTGTTGGCGTTGGTGAGGAGTTGCAGCATGGGTCTACAGCTTCATCAGGTCGAGTTCGTCGACGTTGGCGGATTCGCGGTTGCGGAAGATCAGCAGGACGATCGCCAGGCCGATGCCCACCTCGGCGGCACCTACGGCGATGACGAACAGCGAGAAGATCTGGCCCCCGGCAGTGACATCGCGGGCGTAGGTGTCAAAGGCGACGAAGTTGATGTTGACCGCAGCCAGCATCAGTTCGACGCTGAGCAGGACCAGCACTGCGTTGCGGCGCGTGAGCACGCCATAGACACCCAGCGAAAACAGGGCGGCGCCGAGGATGATGAACTGGCCGAGGATCATGCTTCACCGCCTTCGGCGGTGACGTGCGCACTTTGGGCTCCGCCCAAACTGCTGCTCGAATCACCGGGCTCGGCCGGGTCACGGCGGGCCAGCACAATGCCTCCAATGAGAGCGGCCAGCAGCACCACCGACACGACCTCGAATGGAATCACAAACCGCTCGAACATCGACTGACCGATCTCGCTGGTTCGGGTCGGGTTGGACACGATCTCGGTCTCGCCGAAGCCGGTTATGACGGCCACCGTTATCAGGGCGAACAACGCCCCGGAGACGAGTGCGGCGCCCAACTTGGTTTGATTGCTGTGGCTCAGCTCCGTCTCCATCCCGAGCGGCGCCCGGGTGATCATGATCCCGAACAGGAACAGCACGATCACGGCGCCGATGTAGACCAGCACGACCGACCAGGCCACGAACTCGGCGCCGAGGAGCAGGAACAAGGCGGCCGACGCGGCCAGAGTGATGACGAGAAACAGGACCGAGTGGACGACGTTGCGCGAGGTGACGGACCGCCAGGCCCCCAAAACCATCGGCAATGCGATCAGGATGAAGGCCCAATTCTCCGCCTGGGTGAGCCAGTCGTTCATTGCCTCTCCAATCCAGGCGGATCGGGAACGGTCGCCAGCCAGTCGGTGAGACGGTCCTTGTCGTGCAACATGTCTGAGATCGCGAACTCGCTGTACTCGTAGTCGGGGCTCCAGAAGAGCGCGTCGAATGGGCACACCTCGACGCATATCCCGCAATACATGCAGAGCGCGTAGTCGATGTCGAAGCGGTCGAGGGTGGCACGGGTTCGCACGCGGCCGCCTTCTTTCGCCGGCGGCTCCTCCTGCTTGTGGCCCTCGATGTAGATACACCAGTCCGGGCACTCCCGGGCACACAACATGCACACCGTGCAGGCGTCCGTATCGAGGGCAATCACGCCCCGCGCCCGCGGAACCGGGGTTTCCTTCTCGATCGGGTAGTTGACCGTGACGGGCTTCTTGAACAGCGTCTTGAGCGTGAGCCACATCCCGGTGCGCAGGCCCGTGAAAGGAAGCAGCCGGTGGATCGGGGCAATAATCCGGCGAGCCATCGAGATGATCCGTGCCATTAGAAGACCACCTTGAAGAAGGCGGTGACGAGGATGTTGATCAGCCCGGCAGGGATGAGCCACTTCCAGGCGAGCGTCTGGAGCTGGTCCTCGCGCAATCGGGGGAATGTCCAGCGCAGCCATATGAAGAGGAAGGCGATGAACAGGGCTTTGGTCAGCAGGACGAGCGGCCCGACAAAGTTGAGAGCGTCGTCGCCAAGCCCGGGCAACCAGTAGCCGCCAAGGAAGAGCGTGGCGGCGATCGCTGCCATCGAGACCATGCCGGCGTACTCGCCGAGGAAGAACATCGTGAAGCGCATTCCCGAGTACTCCGTGATGTAACCCATCGTGAGCTCCGACTCGGCAATGGGCATGTCGAACGGGATCCGGCTCAGCTCAGCCAGGCTGGCAATGAGGAAGATCGTCAAACCGACGGCCTGCAGGATCATGAAGGGTGAGATCACGTTCAACCAGGTCGGTGCTGCGTCGAACCATTGCCACGATGCCTGGGCGGCCACGATGTCGTTCAGGGAGAGTGAGCCGGCCTGAATGGCGACGCCGACTACCGCCAGCACCAGCGGCAGCTCGTAGGCGATCAGCTGGGCTGCCGCCCGCAAGCCACCCATCAGCGAGTATTTGTTGGCCGACGACCAGCCGGCCATCAGCACCCCAAGGGTGGACAGAGAAGAAACGGCCAGAAGGTAGAAAACACCGAGATCGAGATCTCGCGCCACCAGATCCGGGCCGATCGGGATGATGACGAAGACGGCCAGCGTGCCCACCAGGACGATATACGGGGCAGCTTTGTAGACGGTGCTGTCCGCCTCCCCGGGTACCAGGTCCTCCTTCTGCAGGAACTTGAGCCCGTCGGCGAGTGGCTGCGCCCAGCCGAAACGTCCCCCGGCGAAGTAGGGACCGATCCGGTTCTGCATATGAGCCCCGATCTTCAGCTCGCCGAAGATGACCACGAGCACGATCGGCAGCATGATCCCGAGCACGAGACCCACCCGTACCAGAAGCATGACCCAGAAGCTCAAGAGCGACGCTCCTGTCGGCATGTGTCCCCCCGGAGGGGGGAAGGTACCTTCAGGCGCCCGCCAGGGCGCCGCAAAGGTAGGGGGGCGCACACGCGATGTGTCCCCCCGGAGGGGGGAAGGTCCCTGCGAAGCAGGTAGGGGAGCGCGTCCGCTGAGGTGGATCCCGGTACGAAGGATCTGCTGCGCGATGGG
>CAMYIJ010000093.1:31915-32858 GCA_947258375.1 uncultured Acidimicrobiaceae bacterium | reverse complement strand
GAAAAATCGCAACCGGCGCTACCCTTGAGCGGCCGCGGCAGAGAAAAACGCGTCGGATCGCCGTCCCGGGCGCAATGCTCGACGCTCGGGCCGCCGGGATAGGCAAGGCCGAGCAACTTGGCGGTCTTGTCGAAGGCTTCGCCGAGCGCATCGTCGATGGTCGAGCCAAGCCGATTATACCGGCCGACGCCTTCAACCAGCAAAAACTGGCTGTGGCCGCCGGAGACGAGCAGCAAAAGATAGGGAAAAGCCAGGCCGTCAGTCAGCGTCGCCGTCAAGGCATGGCCTTCCAGATGATTGACCGGCATCAAGGCAAGGCCGCGCGCCTCGGCAATCGCCACCGCCGTCACCGTGCCGACCAGAAGGCCGCCGATCAGGCCCGGCCCGGCGGTGACCGCAATGGCGTCAAGATCGTCCCAGCCGGTCTCGGCCTCGCGCATGGCGGCGGCGATGACGCCATCCAGCGCCTCGACATGGGCGCGCGCCGCGATCTCCGGCACAACACCGCCAAATGCGGCGTGTTCGGCCAGTTGGCTCAGCACTATATTGGAGCGGATCAGGCCGCTGCCGTCACCGGCGCGGGTGACGATTGCAGCTGCCGTCTCGTCGCAACTCGTCTCGATACCGAGAACGGTCAGCGGGGTCGAACTGGAGCGGGAGGAAACCATTGCGCTTGGGCGCGCCACTCTCTACGGGTTCAGATCACTGGCTCCTATCATCGGGAAGCAAAAGCGTGCAAACAAAAGCGGTCAGGATCGGAACGCGGGGAAGCGATCTCGCACTGTGGCAGGCCGGCGCGGTCCGCGATGTTCTGGTCGCTGAAACCGACCTTGCGGCCGATGCGATCGCCACCACAATCATTCGCACATCCGGCGACAGGATCCAGGACCGGGCGCTGCTGGAAGCAGGCGGCAAAGGCCTTTTCACCAAGGAAATCGAAGAG
>CAMYIJ010000093.1:0-31909 GCA_947258375.1 uncultured Acidimicrobiaceae bacterium | reverse complement strand
TTACTGGGTCAATGCGCTCCGCGAGGATGTGCGTGACGCCTTTATCGGTCACAGGGCGCAATCGGTCGGTGATCTGCCCGAGGGTGCCGTCGTCGGCACGGCGTCCCTGCGCCGCGAGGCGCTGCTCAAGCGAGCGCGGCCGGATCTCAGGGTCGAACTTATCCGCGGCAATGTGCCGACGCGGTTGCGGCGGGTCGCCGATGGCGATTTCGACGCAACTTTGCTCGCCCATGCCGGCCTGAAACGGCTCGGGCTTGATGGCCATATTTCCTCGCTGCTTGATGTTGATGCCTTTCCGCCGGCCTGCGGCCAGGGTGCGGTGGTTATCGAGTGCCGTGAGGACGATGCCGCCATTTTCGAGCTTTTGGCGAAGATCGACGATGCGCCAACAGCGAGCGCGGTGTGTTGTGAGCGGGCGTTTCTTGACGTACTCGACGGCTCGTGCCGGACGCCGATCGCCGGCCATGCACGCATTGAGGGTGACGACCTGGTCTTTGACGGTCTTCTCTTGGCGCCCGATGGCCAATTGGTCTTTTCAGAGCGGCGGTCCGGTCCGGCGGTTGAGGCGACGGCGATCGGCACGGCGGCAGGCCGGGCGATCCGCGATCAGGCCGGTGAGGATTTCCTGGCGCGGCTCGGGATTGGCAATGCATCTTCTTCTCACACGGCCTGAACCGGATGCCGGGCGGACCGCGCAAGCGTTGCGCGCGCTTGGTCACACGGTCACCATTTCGCCGCTGATCCAGTTCCGGCCGTTGCCGGATGTGCGGCTGCCCAAACGGCGCTATCAGGCCGTGCTCGTCACCAGCACCAATGCCGTGCGAACCTTACTTGACCACCGCGAGCGGACCTTGTTCGCCGATTGCCCGCTCCTGGCCGTCGGCGACCGAACCGCGTTGATGGCGCGGCGGGCTGGCTTTGCCAAAGCGCGCTCGGCCGGCGGCTCCGTCGATGACCTTGTCGCGCTGGTCGGCTCAACCTGCCAGCCGGGCGCCGGGCCGTTGCTTTATCTTGCCGGCCAGTCGCGAACCGGCGATCTGGAAGGGCGGCTGGCAGATATTGGCTTTTCAGTCGATTTGCGGGTCGTTTACGACATGGAAGACGCCGGCGGGTTGAGCGAAACCGCGATTGGCGCGCTCCGCGCGGGCGAGATCGACGGCGTTCTTATCTATTCACAACAAACGGCCGCCGCCTTTGCCCTGGCGCTTCGCGCCGCCGGCCTGACGCCGCTTTCCGGTGTCCACGCCTTTTGTCTCTCCGAAGCCGCTTCGCGACCGCTCGCCACGGTTTTCGAAGGCCCGGTTCATATTGCCGAGAAACCGGATCAGGTTCACCTTTTTGCAACAATTGATGCCGTATTTCGGGCATAGACGAATAATTAGTCAGTTACATACCTGAATTATCTGCGACCTATTGAACTCAGTCGGACTTTGGGCTGTTGTGCGTTTTGCCGGGCTGATATCAACCCACCGGCACTTTTCCCGCATCGGATCAATCGAATTATCGGATTACGGAGACGAATTTGGCGAAAGATCCCTCTTCCGGTCGAGCCGCCGGGTCGCGCCAGTCGAAAGCCGGGCGCAAGAGCGTGACAATCGATCTCGAAGCCGAGGAAGTCGGCAAGGGCGGCGCGAAAACAGGCCCGGTGGCCGGCGCGGCAAAGAAACCGGCGCAATCGGCCTCATCTGAAGCAGGTACGCCAAAGGCGGGACCGTCAAGAGCGGCGAGTGAGCCAGTCAAGGCCGGGTCATTGAAGGCCGATACGGCCAAGGGACAGCCAGCTGGCGGCAAAGCGGAGTCCGACAAGGCCAAGGTTGTTGAGGGGCCAATGAAATCGGGTCCTTCAGGTGAGGCAAGCGCGAAAAGAGCCGCAACAGCGGGCGGACAGCCGGATCGCAAACCGGCGGGACCGAAATCCGGACCTGCCCGACCGGCGCAATCGCCGGCGGCTCCATCAATCGCATCGAGACTCATTGCCGCTGTCGTCGGCGGAATTATCGCGCTGGGCGGTGCTGTGGCGCTGTGGCGGATCCGCAAGGGACAGCAACCGTCCTACGCGTTCGGCGGCATTATTGCGATTGCATTTGCCGCTGCGCTCGCGTTGCGCTCGGGCCGTGCCGAGACCTACTTCCTCCCCGGCATCGTCGGGGCCGCCGCCGGTGCGATCGGGGGCCTCATCAGCGTCGTCGCCGGGCGGCCCCTCGCCGCCTGGTCGAGCTGGTTCTACCGTCAGTGGCCGCTCGAGTGGTACTGGCGGCCGGACGTAAGGCCGGCATACACGTCGGTCACCTGGGTCTGGATCGCCTTCTTCGCCGCCCGCGCCGGCGTTCAGGGAGTGCTGTTCGCTCAAGAACGACCGGAGATGTTGGCCGCGGCCAAGGTCCTCACGTCGTGGCCGCTGATCGTCCCTCTGCTCATCGCCTCCTACGTCTACGGCAACCGCAAGCTGCACAAACTGGGCGGCCCCAACGTGGACGAGTATCTGGCGGGGCACCAGCCTCCGTATGCCGGCCAACAACGTGGGTTCTAGTGTCTCCGCCAACCCGCTAGCGTCTCTTCCATGAGAATCGGAATCCTCACCGGCGGCGGCGACGTCCCCGGGCTCAATCCATGCATCAAAGCTGTAGTCAATCGGGTGGCCCACGAAGGCCACGAGGTGTTGGGAATCCGCCGCGGTTGGGGCGGTCTCCTGACTACCAACCTCGACGATCCCGCGACCGTCGCCGACAACATGCTCCCCCTCGATCGAAACGTGGTCCGCACCATCGATCGGACCGGGGGTACGTTTCTCCACACCTCCCGCACCAATCCGGCTCGGGTTCGGTCCTCGGAGGTCCCCGACTTCCTGAGCGCCGAAGGTGACGGGCCGCACGACTTCACCCCCCACGTCCTTTCCGTCATCGAATCCCAGGGGATCGACGTGTTGATCCCGATCGGCGGCGACGACACGCTGTCATACGGGTTGCGGATGCACCAAGAGGGGGTACCGGTGATCGCCATCCCTAAAACGATGGACAACGACGTCCACGGCACCGACTACTGCATAGGTTTTTCAACCGCCGTGACGCGCGGCGTGGAATTCATCAACAACCTGCGCACCTCCACAGGCTCCCACGAGAGAATCGGCGTGGTCGAGCTGTTCGGCCGCTACAGCGGAGAGACCTCTCTCATCACCGCCTACCTGGCCGGGGTCGACCGGGCCATCATCTCCGAGGTGCCGTTCGATGTCGATCGCCTCGCCGAAATGCTGATGGCCGACAAAACGGCGAACCCATCGCGCTACGCCATGATGACCATCTCGGAGGGCGCCACGATCGAAGGGGGCGACATGATCCTGTCCGGCGAAGAGGACGCATACGGCCACCGCAAGCTCGGCGGGATCGGCCTCCATACCGGTGAGCTCCTCAAGGCGAAGACGGGCGCCGACATCGTCTATCAGCAGGTCGGCTACCTGATGCGCTCTGGATCGCCCGATTCGCTCGACCTCATGGTCGCCACCAACTACGCAGTCATGGCAGCCGACCTCGCCCTCGAGGGGATGTCGGGACGGATGGTGGCGCTGCGGGGAGGGACGTACACGGCCGTCCCCATCTCAGTCACGGGCGACGGAGTCAGGAGCGTCGACATAGATGAGCTCTATGACCGGTCGGTCTACCGGCCCAAGGTGCGTCATGTGACCGGCAAGCCGATGTTCCTCTACTGATAGCTACTTCTTGGCCTGCTCGTAATAGGGGTTGTTGCCCGATGCGTGATCGGTGGTGTCGATGACCTTCTCTATCTCGGGCACGGCCTGCCGTAGCGTGGATTCGATACCTTGAGACAGTGTCACAGATGCCATCCCGCAACCCTGGCAACCGCCGCCGAGACGAACGTACACCGTTGCCTCTTCGACCGCGACCACTTCGACTCGACCGCCGTGACTGGCAATGGCCGGATTGATCATCGTGTTGACCACCTGAGCGACTCGCTCCTCGACCGGGCCGGACAACTCGACCGCGGCGCCACCACCGAGAATCTCCGGGCTGGGCGAATTGGGATTCTCGACGACCAGACCAGGATCAAGCAGGTTGCGCGACTTGGCGATCACCGCTCCCTGCAGGTTGGAAACGTCCGCTTCAGAGATCAGCAACGGCAGCTCGCCGGGAACGATCACGTCATCGGGCCGAGCGTGGTCAAGCCGCGTGAAGGCGATCTGATACGTGAACGCATCCCCCTTGATGCCGGAGATCGTCACCACCAGACCGAGGTCGGCGGCGTCCGATTCGCGGTCGCGGACTTCCATCAGCATGGCAAGGGCGCCGTCGTCGATGGTCATGATTGGAGTGCTTGCGGGATCTGTCATAACTCGCAGGTTAGAGGGCATTCGGGCAACATGATCCGGTTATGAAGACTGTCGTGATTGTTGCCAGCTGTGAGAGCTATCGCATCCAGGATTTCCTGGAGGCCGCCGAGGTCCTCCGATGCCACGCGGTGCTCGCCTCCGACGGGGAATCGCCTGCAGCCGGCCATGGGTTCGTCGCCGTCGATCTGGCGGATCCAGCCGGCGCGGCGCACACGATTGCCCGGGCAGTTCCCGGCGCCGCCGCCGTAGTCCCGGCAGATGACTCCGGTGTCGTGATTGCCGCTCAGGCCGCGGAATCGCTGGGACTTCCCCACAACCCCGTTGCTGCGGCGGCCGCCACGCGGGACAAGCTACAGATGCGCGACGCACTCAGCTCCGGTGGAGTCGCTCAGCCCGACTACCGGTGGGGTCCGGCCGACAAGATTCCCGCGCTGGCCGAGGAGCTGGGATTTCCCGTTGTCATCAAGCCGCGTCGGATGTCTGCAAGCCGCGGCGTCATCCGGGCGAACAGCCCCCCCGAGGCGATAGCCGCGGCCGACCAGACCCACCAAATTGCCGTTCGAACCGGCCACGATCCTGAAGATGGGCTCGTCGTCGAGAAATACCTGCCGGGTGCCGAGATCGCCATCGAAGGCCTTCTGGTGGCCGGCGAGCTGCAGGTGCTCGCCGTCATCGACAAGCCGGTACCCCTCGAAGGGCCCTACTTCGCGGAGACGATCTTCGTGACCCCGTCACGGATGCCCGTCGATGTGATCGCTCGGGCGACTGCTCTCGTCGCAGCCGGCTGCGACGCACTCGAGCTCGAGACCGGCCCCGTCCACGCCGAAATACGAATCGATGAGGCCGGGGAACCTCGGATCATCGAAGTGGCCGCGCGGACGATCGGTGGGCTCTGCGGACGCTCGCTCGCGTTCGGTCTGCTCGGCGAAACGCTCGAGACCGTAGTGCTGCGGGGTGCCCTCGCCGAACCCAATCTCGACATGTCTCCAGCTCGACCCGCCTCCGGCGTCATGATGCTCCCCGTCGAGGACGGTGGCGTCCTCGACGACATCGAAGGCATCGACGACGTGCTGGCAATCCCGGGCATCATGGCAATCGATATCACGGCCACGAAGGGCAAACGTGTTGAGGCTCTCCCGGCAGCCGACCGCTACCTCGGGTTTGTGTTTGCCGCTGGTGAGGACGCCGCCACGGTGGAGGGTCTGCTCCGCCGGGCGGCGACTGAGCTGACGGTCGTGATCGACGGGGAGGATGTCGGGCCCCTTCTCTAGCCGGGCCAACCGGGCGTCGTTAGGCTGCTCTCACCAATCGGAGCCACTCATGGAATTCACCAATCTGGAGATGGACCTCGACGGTCCGGTGGGCTCGATTCGCCTCATCCGACCGCAGCGGCGCAACTCCCTCTCCCTCGAGACTCTCAATGAGCTCATCGCCGCCGCCGCCGCGTGCAACGCTCGCGAAGATCTGCGAGTCGTGATTCTGTCCGGGGAGGGAGCCTCGTTCTGTGCGGGCGCCGACCTCGGCGTCATCGCCGCGCTCTTCGACAGCACGATGGCCCGTGAGGCACTCGAGGACATGGCCGATCTGGGACGGCGCATGGCCGATGCGATCGAGTCGATCCGGGCGGTCACCATCGCCGCCATCCACGGCCATTGTGTTGGCGGCGGGGTGGTGCTGGCGGCCGCCTGCGACCTCCGTCTGGCTGCCGAAAGCACCGAATTCTCGATCCCCGAGACCGCCATTGGCATCCCCCTTGCATGGGGCGGGATCCCCCGGCTGGTGCGCACTGTCGGGCCATCCGCAGCAATCGATCTGATTCTGACGTGCCGGGTGTTCGGCCCCACGGAGGCCCGGGATCTGGGTTTCGTCGACCGGGTCGTACCCGTCATCGATCTCGAAAGCGCCGCTGCCGACATGGCCCGGATCATGGCGGGACGGTCGCTCTATGTGATCGAACAGACCAAGGCCGCCGTCCTCGCCGCAACCAACGAGATCGTCTCGACCAGCGGAAGCCACGCCGACGCCGGAACCATGATCGGGGCGCTCTCCGACGATGAGTCGCGGAGAATCGCCGAGGCCTACTTCGACCGCTTCGACGTTCGCTAGCCGCCCTGCGAGACCAGGGCCAGCTGTCGCGACTGAGCGATGAGCCGGCCCGATTCAGCCCACAACTCGCCGTCCTCCTCGATGAAGCCACCGGTTATGAACCGGGTCGTGAACGAGCACCGCAGCCAGTCGTCGGGAGCCGGCCGCTCGCGGACGTGGGTAGTCAGCTCCAGGGTTGGTACCCAACCCACCGGCAGATCGGCGCTGAAGGCGGTTGGAGGGAAGGCGTCGGCCGCCACGATCAGACCCACCGTGTCGAGGGGCTCGCGATCCCGCCACCGGAACCAGCCGCGCAGCTGTATCTGGCCATCGCCGCCCACTCTGCCGGAAGGCACGTCGTCGGGATGAAGGCGCAAATCTACTCGCCCCATGAACGGTGGAGGCAGAGTCGCGCTCGGCTCGACCTGGATACATTCATCGGCCGGCGGCAGGTCGGGCGGCAGGGCCGCGACCCGCTCTGGCGCATTTCCGGGGGCCAGGTCTCCGTAACTGCCGAGGACCGCCAACAGCCTCCGCCCCTCGTCGCTGTAGATCTCGGATCGAACCGTGGCGAAACGCCGTCCTTCCTTGAGAACCGCGGTCTCGATGGTGATCGGGCCGGCCGGGGCCGGGGCCAGGAAGTGTCCTGTGATCGTGACCGGATCCGGGCGATCCGAGGCCAGAGCTCCCGATCGGGCGGCGACACCGAGCAGCAACCCGCCGTTGGCATTGCCGAGGATGTCCCAGCCGGGTGGGATCTCGCCCCGCCACGTGGTCTCGTCGATCCGGCGCAGCGCCGAGGCTTGTGCAAAGCTCATGGGGTGCCCATCACTCGTCCCCCAACGCGCTGGGAGGCAGCGGTTCCAACATGTAGGCGAGATCGATGCGGGAATCTCCGGTACCAAAGGCGGTGACGGTATCGCCTTCGGCCAGCACAGTGGTGCCGTGGGGAATGATCACTCGGTTCCCCCGCCGCACCGAGACGAGAGTCGCATCCTCGGGCCAGGTCAGATCCAGCACCCGGCGGCCCGCCGCCGCCGACCCGATCGGTATCGGTAGCTCGTAGAACGTTGCATCGACATGAGTGCGCTGCTTGATACGTTCCCGGTACATCGAACGATCCGTGGCCGAGCCCAAAGCATGGTGGTATGCCTGCACAACACTCTCACGACGGAACATCCCCAGAAAGTGCGTCGGGTCGTCGTCGGCCACGACCGGGAGCCGGCCGATGTCGAGTGCCGCCATGCGGGCGACTGCGACGGACACAGGCATCGAGGGAAAGACCGTGATCGGGCTCACCGTCATGACGTCGCCGACGGTGAGTTCCTCGGGATCTCCTCCGCCGCGCTCGATGTCGGTGATCGTGATGACACCGAGCAACTTACCGTCCTCCACCACCGGCAGGCCGTGGTGGCGCTGCGCATCGAGGATGCTTTGGGCCTCTGCCGTCGACATTTCCGTGGTCACCAGAGTCCCGGGCCACCTCATGACGTCGCCGACCTCGACCGTGTCGAGCAAGTCGATGTCCTCCCGCCGCAGGAGGTGGATGCCGCGGCGCTTGAGCGGCATCGTGTAGACACTTTCGGGGTGGAAACGCTCAGAGAGGACAGTCGCCAGCGAGGTTGCCAGCATGAGCGGCAGCACCAGGCCGTAGTCGCCGGTTATCTCGAATACGATGAGTATGGCAGTGAGTGGCGCCCGCCCCACAGCCGCGAACGTGGCCGCCATGCCAACCACGGCGAATGCGCCCGGCTCGATGTCCGAAAAGCCCCACAAAGGTTCCGCGATGTTCGCCAGCGCGGCCCCGATCGCAGCCCCAATGAAGAGGCTCGGCATCAGTGTGCCCGCCGAACCACCGGCGGTGCGGGTCACCGCATTCGTAACGATCTTCAAAAGTGCCAGCAGCAACAACGTCGACCAGAGGAAGTCGTTGTCGGCGCGCAGACTCAGCAATCCGGCTACGTAGTCCTGACCGGTGCCGATCGCATCGAGCTCGAAGATACCCACGGTGCCGACGATGAGGCCGCCGAGAACCGGCCGCACCCATCGGGGGAGGCCCTGGATGCGACCCCGCTGCAAGGCCGCGAGGTCGAGAATCCGCAGAAACAAGTAGGCGAACAAGAGGGCCACCAACCCGACTCCCGCATAGAGCAGCAACTCCCTGGGATCGCCGAGGCGGTGGGGTGGGGCGGACAGCAGCTGCTCCTCCCCGACGATGCTGCGCGTCGTGACCGCGGCCGCCACCGACGCCACGACGACCGCATTGAGATGCCGAATCGCGAAGTTACCCAGCAGCACCTCCATAGCGAACAACATGCCGGCGATGGGCGCCCCAAAGGTCGCTCCAATTCCGGCTCCGGCCCCGGCGGCAATGAGTCCCCGGATCTGGTCTTCGCCAAAGCGGGTGTGCCTGGCCAGCGATGACCCGATCGTGCCGCCGATCATGACGATCGGTCCCTCACGGCCTCCGGAACCAAAGCTGCCGAGGGTCACCGCGGTGGCGGCGATCTTCCCAAACACTGTGCGAGTGGGCAGATAGCCGCCGTGCAGGGACAAGCCCACCATGGTCTCGGTCACACCGCCGCTCTCGATCTCCCGACCGGCCAGTCCGGCGATGCCCCAGGCGACCGTGAGGCCCACGGGCACAATGACGATCACGAGCCAGGAACGGTCGTCGATGCCCCACTCGGACACATCGCGCAGCAGTTGTGTGAGCCAGACGAGCAGGGCGGCGGCCAGTCCCACGATGACTCCCACCCCCAAAGAGGCCGCCATGAAAGCGGCGGCGCCTCGCTGCAAGAGCGAGGTTCTGAGCCTCTGCCGAACGGATGTTGCCATAGTCCTCAGGACAGTAACTGACCCGGAACCGGGGGTAGCCAGTTGAGCTCCCGATATCTAGGCGCGACGGCCGACAACCCATGCTGCCAGGAGCCAGGACCCGAAGGTCCAGATTCCCAAGACCACATATGAGGAAGAAACGGGACTGGTGATCAGGCCTTCGGTGAGACCGGCGCGCACCACCACGGCCATGTGCCAGAAAGGCAAGATCCGATGCACCGCGGCCCACCAGTCGGGGAAGAAGCTGATCGGCACCACGATTGGGCTGAAAAGCAACACCAGGAAGACGATCAGGTTGGTCAGCAAGCTGGCAACGCGCGGATCGGGAATGGCGTGCCCAAAGGCAAAACCCACCGACGTCGCCATCAGCGACACCAGGAAGATCGCCACCACCGCGGCCACCGAAACGGATAGCGCGACGTCGTAGCGCAGGTCGGCAAACCACAGCGCCAGGACGGTCCCCGGTATTCCTATCGCAGATGAGATGGTGAACGTTGCCGCCGCCGCCGCCACGCGCGGAACCGGCAACGACCACACGAAGTCGTAGGTGTCACGCAGCTTGTGCTGCATGATCATTCCCGGAACGAGGACGAAGCCGATTGGCACCAGGGCCAGGGCCGGAATCCCCGTCACGAGGTAAGTCTGCACTTCCCTCGGCATGTCCCCGAAGTAGAACCCGTACATGAACACCATGCCGCTGCTCATGAGAAGTTGGATCAGCAGGGCGATGACTATCCAGGTGCGCAGGTTGGTCAGTTCGAATCGCAGCATCGTGCGATAGCCACGAAGCCAGTAGCCGGCGCCTCTGCGCACCGCCCCGTCGACGACGATCATTTGCGCCTCCCCAGAACCAGGCCGCTCAGCCCGGCAGCAAGCAGCGTCCACGCGACCAGGACGATGTAAGACCGACCGACGTCGACTGCGATCCCATCGGTGAGCGCGTCACGCACGACGTTCGCCATGTGGGCGAACGGCAGGTACTCGTGGAGCTCGGCGAGCCATCCCGGCAGGTTCTCCGCCGGATAGCTGATCGGCGAGAACCCGAAAATGGCGAAGATGAGGAACTGCGTGAGGAGCTGGGTGATCTCCGGCTTTGGGATCGAGTGCGCCATGGCGTAGCCGAGAAGCGTCCCGCAGACAAGTGTCAACAGAATGGCCGGAAGGACGAGCCAGCTCACCGCAAAGGAAACGTCGTAGCGCCACATGGCCACGAGCAGCGCTCCAACCATGCCGGGAATGGCAATGAACACATTGAGGACCAGCCAAGCGCAGGTCGACGCCGATCGGGGAACGGGCAACGACCACATGAAGTCGTAGGAGCCGTCCAGCTTCTGCTGAGCCACCAGCTGTGGGCCCATGACGACCCCGACCAGGATGAGGGTTATGACGACCGCCCCGGTCGAAAGGAACAGCGCAACTTGTTCCGGCATGTCGCTGATCAGCAGACCGAAACCGATCACGAGCCCGGCCCCGGACAGCAACTGCACCATCATCGTGATCGGCAGCAGCAGCCGCATGTTGGTGATCTCCCAGCGAAGCATTGCCCTGAAGCCGGCCAGCCAGTGCCCGACCCCGGCTCGTTTCGGCGGGAGCCCCACCCTGCTGTCGGCAACGGTGGTCACCGAGGTTCCTCGCTGGTGTGGCCGGTCAGCCGGATGTAGACGTCCTCGAGCGTGGTGGCGGCGAGCGCGTACTCCTCGGCTCCGGCGCTCTCCATCATGCGTTGCGACCATTCGATCCCGGCCGTGGCGCTGGCTTCGTCGATGACCATCACCAGGTTGTTCCCGACTCGCGCATCGTGCCGTACGAACTCCGGGAGGTCGGGGGTGGGTGCCCCCGGCTCCAACATCAGCTCCAGCCGGAGCCGGCCGCGGTCCTCGGCCTTCAAGGACGACGGAGTGCCCTCGGCGATCAGGCGGCCTTCGTTGATCACTGCGAGGCGGTCCACCGACTTCTCGGCCTCCATGACGTTGTGTGTGACGAGGATCACCGCGGCTCCGAGGCTCCCCAGCTGCCGCACCTGCTCCCAGAGCAGCCGGCGGCGCAGCGGATCAACATCGTTGGTGGGCTCGTCGAGGATGACGATCTTGCCGGGCCACACGGTTGCCATGATGAACCCGGTCAGGCGGCGGACCCCTCCGGACAGTTTGGCGCCGAGGGTGCCGGCCCACTCGCCGAGTTGCAGCGCCGCGATCAGCTCTTCGCCGCGTCGCCGCACGGCGGCATCTTCCCCACCCCGTATCAGGCCGGTGACGTGAACCGCTTCCCGGATCTTGAAGGACTCGATCGGCATCTGCGCCTGCGGCAGGTAGGAACACAGCTGGCGAGCCGCGTCCGGATCGTCCACCAGATCGAATGGCCCGAGGGTGATCGATCCGGAGTCCGGTTTGAGCAGCCCGATGATCTGCTTGACGAGAGTCGACTTGCCGGCCCCGTTGGGCCCCAGGAGCCCATAGACCTCACCGGGGTGAACCTCAATGCTGATCCGGTCGTTCGCTGTCGTCTCGCCGTAGGCTTTCGACACGTCGACGGTTCGGAAGACCCAGTCGTCTGCCATCCGTCTAGACCGGCTCGAATCGCGCAGTGAAGTGGCGCAGCCAGGGAGCCTGTTCGGTGATCCGGTAACCCGCGAGGCTCTCGGCCCGCTCGGCAACGGCAATGACCACCTCACCGACGTAATCGATGTGTGACTGCGTGTATGTGCGTCGCGGCACCGCCAGGCGAACCAGTTCCATCGCGGCCGGCAGTTCGGTGCCATCAGGCTGGGGGGTACCGAACATCACCGAGCCGATCTCAACACCGCGCACTCCCCCTTCCCGATACAACTCCACGGCGAGCGCCTGTGCCGGGTACTCGGACGGGGGAATGTGCGGCAGGAAGCTCTTGGCGTCCAGATACACGGCGTGGCCACCCGGCGGCCGCACGATCGGCACGCCGGCGCTGCTGACCTTGTCCGCCAGGTAGGCCGTCGAACGGATCCGGTACTGGAGGTACTCCTCCTGCAGCACCTCGACCAGGCCGCGGGCGATCGCTTCGAGGTCGTAGCCGGCTAGACCGCCGTAGGTCGGGAAGCCCTCCGTGAGGATCAGCAGGTTGCGGCACTGCTGGGCGACGGCCGGGTTGTTCATAGCGAGGAAGCCGCCGATGTTCGACAACCCATCCTTCTTGGCCGACATAGTGCAGCCGTCGGCCAGAGAGAACATCTCCCGCGCGATCTCCCGGGGTGTCTTGTCGGCGTATCCCTCTTCGCGCTGCTTGATGAACCAAGCGTTCTCCGCGAACCGGCAGGCATCCAGGAAGAACGGGATCTCGTAGCGGTCGCACACTTCACGCACCGCGCGCATATTCGCCATGGAGACGGGCTGGCCTCCCCCGGAGTTGTTCGTGACGGTGACCATCACCAGGGGCACCCGCTCCCGGCCCACATCTTCGACGGTCGCGACCAGAGCCGCGACGTCCATATTGCCCTTGAAGGGGTACTCCGATGAGGGATCCCGACCTTCGGCAATAACGAGATCGCGGGCTTCCGCCTGCTGGTATTCGACATTGGCTCGCGTCGTGTCGAAGTGAGTGTTGTTGGGCACAACATCGCCCTCGTTCACGAGGGTGGTGAACAAGATCTTCTCAGCCGCCCTGCCTTGATGCGTTGGGATGATCTCGGCCAGCCCCGTCAGTTTCTCCACGGTGTCACGAAAGCGGAAGTAGGAGCGGCTCCCGGCGTATGACTCGTCGCCGACCATCATCCCGGCCCACTGCCGGGACGACATGGCTCCGGTGCCGGAGTCGGTGAGCAGATCGATGATGACTTCGTCGCCGTGCAGTCCAAAGAGGTTGTAGCCGGCACGTTCGAGTGCATCCTCCCGCTGCTCGAGCGTCGGAAAGTCGATAGCTTGCACGCTGTGGATGCGAAACGGCTCAATGATCGTTCTGTATGGCATAGGTCCCTCTCGGTGAAGTCCACTCAGTCTGACACGCCGTTGGAGATGCCGCTGCCACGTTCCCCCGACAATGTCGACCCGGCCCGAATAGAGTAAGTCGATGGACAAGAAGACCATCATCCCCGATGCGATTCATCGATACTTGGCGCGTCAGCAGCTCCGGTGGTACGTGTTCTTCATCACCGTGCTCGTCACTGCCAACAGCTACTTCAAACGCGTCCGGATGTCGCACGAGAACGGCATCACGTGCCGGGGGCGCATCCGCATCGTGGATAACCCGACCTTCCCGTCACACAATCTCTTCATTCCGGGCCGGGAGTTCGACGCCCGGGTACGGCATGCCGCCGCGTCGTGGACAGACGACGCGAAGCTCGTCGTGCGCAGCGCGGCAATCAAGTTCGCCGACGATCGCTTCGAGAGCCCGTTCGACGTGATGATGAACAGCGGAGACGTACCGCTCTTCTGGAGCGCTCGTACCTTCTGGCAGTTCATGAAGGGCACGATGGCGGGCAGGGGCAAGGGCTGGGTCCCGTACCTGCGGTCCCACCCCCAGGCCATCGTGGGCGGCGCCGATAGCGTGCGTCGCGACCCCGACACCTTCGCCCAAATGGTCTACAACACCAAGACCTGCCTGGGCTTCATCGGCGATGACGGGGTCTACCGCTACGCTCGTTATCGGCTGCGGCCGGCCGACTTCGATGGCAAAGAGACCGGACTTCCCGACGGCCAGGATCGAGCCATGCCATGGCTCCAGAATCCGTACCCCGAAGAGACGCGCAGCCGCAACTACCTCAAGGACGAGCTCATCAGCCGCCTCAACATCGAGGGCCGGGCTGTTGAGTACATGCTCCAGATACAGCTCCGACGGCGCCCCGGACCCGATCAGCCGGAGCCGGAGTGGGTCACCAGCGAGTACCCGTGGGACGATTCGGTTCATCCGTGGCACGACGTGGCAGTCATCACCCTGACCGAAGCCCTTGACTACACCGAGGCAATGAAGACCTGGTTCGACATGGCAAACCATCCCGAGTCGCTGCCGGTGCCGTTGGGAGTGAGCATCGACGACCCCCACTCCTTGAACAATCTGCGGCTGGCGAGCATCTGGGCTCGCAAGGCTCGCCTGCTCACGTACAAGCATCGCGGAATGCCGAAGAAGTTCCCCGACAGCCGTGCGGCCGCCGACTGGACGGGCGTCCCGCCGATGGCGAACCCTCCAGGCTGACGCCGCTCTATTTGTCGGTGCGCACGTCGACGCCGTCCCAGTCGTCGGGAACGTCGCGAGCAAGGTACTCGGCGCACTTCTCGGCGTAGTCGCGGGCGAGCGAATCCGATTCCACCGCTCCGTGGCACCGCTGGAACATCTCGCCTGATGCCGCGAACTCGCCGCGATACCAACCCGCGACGGCATCTTCGAAAACACGTCGTGTTGCCTTCAGTGCCGTGAACTCTTCCTCGGGCCGAGCATCGAGCACCTCATACATCGTTGTGGCACGCAGTTTGCCCTTCACCCGCACGCGGCCCACCTCGCGAATCGCGAAACGAACAGGATCCGAGAGCTGCTCCATCACGTCTGCCGATATCAGCACGGGCGCGTGGTACGGCTTGGTCATGCCCTCGAGGCGAGACGCTGTGTTCACCGTATCGCCGATGACGGTTGTTTCCATCCGTTCGGGAGATCCCACTGTGCCCAGCATCGCCGTTCCGGCGTGAATGCCGATACCCATGTGGAGGACGGTTGCACCATCTCGTTCGTTGAAGCGGCGCAGCGCCCGATGCATCCCTACGGAGGCCGCGACTGCCCCCTCGGCCTGGCCGATGAACAACGCCATCACGGCATCACCGATGAACTTGTCGATGAACCCGCCGTGGTCTCGTATGGGCGCAGGTTGGCCTCCACCGCATCGCCCAGAACCACATCAGTGATCGAACGCCGGTCGAGCTGCTCCAGGAAGGGCCGGGGGACGAAGTGGGCAAAGGCCTCTGCCTGGGCCCGCTGCTGTTCGAACAATCGAGCGTTCTCGAGGCTCACTGCAGCCTGCCCGCCGATGGTCTGCAGCATCGTCAGGTGTTGCTCGGTGAAGACGCCTATCCCCAGGTCATTCTCGAGATAGAGAATCCCGACCAGTTCTCCCGACCTCAGCAGCGGCGCACACAGCACCGATCGCGTCTTATTCCCGACGACGTAGGGATCCTGAGAGAACAACTCCTCGGTCGATGCATCATCGAGAAGGAGCGGTTCGCCGGTTCGCGCCGCGTAGTCCACCACGGCCGTCGGATACGGTCGCGACTCGGCGTCGACCTTCGTGACAGAAATCGCCCCGCTCTCTGCGACGACGGCGCGGGCTGCGGTGTGCAAGTCGTTATCGACCTTGAGGACCAGCACTCCGCCACCGGCTCCGGCGTTCTGAACGGCAAGGGTCATCACCCGTTCCGTCAGCTTGTCGAGCTCGATCTCGCTCGAAACGGCGTGAACGGTGTCGAGAAGGGTCCGCGAATCGATCCCGGCGAGGGCGCCGGTTGACGCCGCGGCATCATGTCCGAACTCGGGAGCCGCAGTGTCCTCGCCGGCCAGAAGCTTGAGGCGCGCCAACGCACCGTAACGCTGCCATACCGCGCGGGCATTCGCCAAGAGCTGTCGCGCCACCTCGACGTGCCCCCGGCTGCCGTGCAGCTCGGCCGCTTCCTCGAGTGCCAGGCCCTCCAGGAAGGCGAACCCGCGTTCCCGCGCCATCGCAGCAACGTCGAGATACCGGTCGGCGGCTGCCGGACGCCTCCGGGCCCGCATCTCCTCGGCCGCGAGAAACCCCACGAAGGGCTCGAGGTCGTGCGGGTTGTTCTTGGCCCGGGTGGCAAGAGCCCGGCGGACGCGCAGGATGCGGGCGCGATCCGCGGCGGTCGCCTCGCCGCGAGCCGCTTTGCGAGTCAGCGTCGCCACGTAGAACGCGAACGCGGGACTGTTGAACGACTGGCCGGGCGCATCCTCGCGCCGTTCCCAGGAAATGCTCAGGTACTTCTCCGCCAGGACCATGTCGTCGAGGAGAAAGGCCAGGAAGCCGGCGGCCGCGACCTCGTTCGGGATGGCCGTGCCGCTCTCAGCCGCGATCAGCTCGGGAAGTCGTACCGTGAAGTCAACGTGCTCTCCAGTGAGTTCGGGATTGATCTCAGCGTCACTTGCCAGGTTGTCGATGCATTGCAGCCAGGCCTTCAAGGCACCGATGGTCTGGTCCTGGCCGCTGGCGAGCATGGCCTCGATGTACCCGGCATATCGATTGCGAACCCAATCAACAGAGCGCCCGGCCAGCACGTCGGTGAAGAAGGCGACCGTGCCGCAATAGACCGCGTTCTCGATGTCGCCCGCATCGAGCGCCACGTCATACGCAGCAAGGATGTCGGGTCCACACTCGCGCATCGGGTCCTTGCTGTGTCGGATGAAGCCGTGCCACAGGAGGGCCGTCTTGCCGATCAGGTGCGTGTCGCCGGTCTGGTCGAGTAGATCCATTGCCAGACGCCCGAAGTCATACCCCAGGTCCACTTGCCCGAGCGCAGCCGAGGTGATCATGCCGTACAGCGCATAGCCGTAAGCCGACAGGCCGATGTTGCCGTGTTCGACCGATAGGCGGCACATCTCAAAGGCGATCAGAGGCACGAGGTTCGGAGTTGCCCAGTAGGCGTTCGTTGCCGTCTTCATCAGGATCCCCATGACGGCTTGAGCTTCCGGGTTCGTCATGGGCGGCAATCCCAGAAGGTCGTGCGTCGTGTGGCCGCGCAGCGCCATCTTCACCTGGGCGACGCCCTTGAGCACATGCAGCTTCGTTGGATCCTTAGGAAGGGAAATGCCGAAGTCGTGCTCGAGAACATCGACCGCGTAGACGGTGGCATCGCGGTAGGCCCGCTTGGCGACACCAACGCCGATCCTGATGTTGTGGATGGGGACACGGTCGAGAACGGATCGGGCGTGCTCGAGAACCTGGGGCGCATACCTGTCGATGTCGTCAAAGCGCTGCTCGATGTACGCCACATCGGCTGCCTGCGTGTGCAGCGCGAGCGCCAGGTCGTAGTGGTCGTCCCAGGCGTTGTCGGGAAGTAGCTCGAGGCCGTTCTCGAGGAACCCGCGCGCGGCGGTCGTCGCCATTGTGACCTTCGCCCGACTCCCCGCCTGCAGGAAGACATCGGCGGCGCGTACGCGCTCGGCGGGATCGTCCAGGAGGTGTCGGCCTTCGCTGAGATGGCTGGCGACCAGTATGGCCCTGTCGTCTAGGCCCTCGGGCCCCTCGACCGCCGCAATCATCTGTTGCGCCAGCGTGAGGTGGACCTGCGCACGCTCGGCGGCTTCGAGGCTGTCATGAGCAGCTTCGTGCACGCGGTCGTGTGAGAACGCGTAGTTCGTGTCCACCCCGGCATCTTGGCCCCGATCGGCGGCGGCAGTCTCCGCTGTCGCGTAGCGGTAGGTGTCGTCAAGCGGAAGGATCAAGCCCTCCGCCATTGCGCGATCCAGGGCTCGGGCAGTCTCGGCGGCCGGGAGATCGGCGATCTCGGCCACGGCCTGCAGGCCGAAGGTCGACCCGACGCACGAAGCCAGCCCAACGACGTGAGTAACCGCCTCGGGAAGCGTCGCCACCCGGTGGGACATCAAGTCGGCCACGTTGTCCGTAATCTGTCTGGTCTCGGCGGCCGCGACGTCCCATGTCCAGGCCGCCCTCTCCGAGTCGAAGTCGATCAAGCCGTCGCGCACCAGCTCCTCGAGAAACTGCCGCATGAAGAAAGGGTTGCCATTGGTCTTGGCCTCGACCAAACCCGCCAGGTCGGCAACCGCGGCGACCTGGCGCTGAACCGCGTCGGCGAGGAAGGCCTCCACGGCCTGCCTCGGAAGCGGCCCGAGCTCGAGTACATCCGTGTCGACCGCCGCTTCCTCGAGGTGCCGCAACGTGGCCAGGAGCGGGTGGTCGGGTCCAACCTCATTGTCGCGCCACGCCCCAAGGACGAGGAGGTGGTGGGCACTATTGTCCGCCAGCACCGCCTCGAGCAACCTGAGCGACGCCAGATCGGCCCACTGCAGGTCGTCGAGGAACAGCACCAGGGGGTTTTCCGCGCTCGCCAACGTGCGGATGAAGTTGCGAAACGCCTGGTCGAACCGGCCCTGCGCCTCAGCCGGCGTTGCCTCGGGGAGCGGCGGAGAGTCACCGACCAGCGACGCCAGCTCCGGAACGACCTCGGTCAGTGCGGCTGCGTTGCCACCGAGGCGGGCTTGCAGCTCGGTTTGCAGGGCGGCCAGCCGCTCTTCATGGAGCGTCAGCGCCTGGTGAACGAGATCGGTGACAACGCCTGTCCAGCCGATGTACGGTATGTCGCGCCGATACAGGTCGAACTTCCCGCCGCCGAACCAGCCCGACTGCTTCACGATCGAAGGCTCGACCTCACTGATGAGCTGGGATTTGCCGATTCCCGAATACCCGGCGACGAACAGTGCATTGCGGCGACCGGCCAAAGCCTCTGTGAAGGCATAACCCAGTTTCGCCAGTTCCTCCTCGCGGCCATAGAGCGCCTGGGGCAGGGTCAGCACGTCGCTGATGTCATTGGCGCGCAGTTCAAAATCCAGCGGCTCTCCCTGCCCGAGAGCTTCCACGGCAAGCCTGAGGTCAGCGGCCAGACCGCGTGCGGTCGCGTATCGATCGTCCGCGTTCTTGTTGAGTAGCGTTGCCACCATCTCGGCCAGCGGCGCCGGGATCGACGGGTCGAAGTCGGTGACGGATGGTGCCGGCCGGGCAATATGAGCGTGCACCAGCGCCAGCGGATCATCCTCCTTGAACGGCAGTTCGCCGGTGAGCAGCTCGAAGAAGATCACACCAAGGGCATACAGGTCGGATCGGGCGTCGACCGGACGATTCATCCGCCCTGTTTGTTCGGGTGACATGTAGTGCAGCGACGCCCCGGGGGCTGCGGCCGCAGCCGCCTCCGAGCGCAGGCGGCTCGCTCTGGCGAAACCACCCACGGCCACGTTTCCATCCCCGGGCTCTACGTGAAGCCATGCCGGAACCACCGAGTTGTGAACTACGCCGTTTTCGTGGATTCGGCCGATCGCTTCCGCCAAACCGCCGGCGATCCGGACCGCGGCAACGATGTCGGGCTGCGTCCGGGCGGCCAGCCAGGCCGCAAGCGAAGGTCCCCCGGGGTCGGCCGTGATAAGCGCCAGATCACGTTCTGTCGGCCACTTCGAACGGTACATCTGCACGAGCACAGGTGTTCCCCGGCCCTGGTGTCGGCCGCGAAACGTGAGGTCGGCGGCAGTGCCTCCCACCATCTCCACCAACTCATATCCGGGGACCTCGGGAAGCCGCCGCTCTCCTGGCGGGGACGACGCTCCTGCGTCAGATGGCAATAGATCTTCCCACGTCGGGAGGCCGCAGGTAGGTGTACGGGACCTCGAGATCCGAGTTGCGGAGGTCGATCTCCACAGTGAGGTCGTCGAGTTCGGACCGGAAACGATCGACCGCGAGCGTGGCCGCCTTGTTCTGCTCGAAGAACCCATCGTCGTAGTGACCCAACGGGGTCAATGTCGGTTCGGCCAGCAGATGGACGAGGGTTATCTGCTCGTCGACCGCTTTCATTGGCGGCAGCGCATAGGTGAACTGCGCCTCGTCGCTCGGAGCCTTGGACGTCGGCGCCGGCAGATACATGGCGCCCGGTGTGTTGGGGATGAACCCGAACTGGTCGTACTGGCCATTGTTGACGGCGGCATGTTCACAAGAGACGAGGTAGACGATTTGGCGAATGACCGTATGGAGATCGTCGAAGGTAGCGAGCTTGCCGTCCGTGAGAGGGAGGCCCTTGACCCGACCGCCCTCGGAGGAGACGAGTTCGGCCACCCAGGCCTCGAGCTCGCTGTCTCCCTGTACGTCGGCATCCGAGCGGTAGTAGAGCCGGAGAAGCTGCTCGGTGTACCGGCTGATGGCGTCGAACATCATGAGGGCATCGTCGCGGTAGTGGTACCCGGGCAGGAGCTCGCTGTTGAGCACGCCGCGCCGCCCCATCTCGGTGTACGGGTTCCAGTCGAGAAAAGACCAGTCCTTGTAGGCGTTGTTCACCAGCCAGTAGGCCCCTTCCGTTCCAACAGCGATCGTCTCGTCAATGGGACCGTTGGGGACTATGAGCTCGGTGCGGGCCTCGTAGTTGATGTTGATCGTGCCGGTGAAGTGCGGGCGTAGCAGCACGTGGATGGGATGCTGCGGTGGGAGGGTCCGCGAGGCAGCGACCCAGAAGGGCTCCATGACGAGATGAGTGCGCGTGAGGTGGGCGATGATCTCGTGATATGTGCCCTCGGCGCACTGGACGAACGTGCGGGCCGTCAGCCAGGTCCACCATTCGTCGGCCGGGGTGAACACGACGGGCGCGGTCGCCTCCGATTGGCCAAGTTGGATCGCCAGCGGCATCAACGTCTTGGACTCGTCGACCCAGAAGAGCGCGATCGGTGCCTCCTGAAAGCGGCCCAAGACGATCGGAGCGCCCTGGAGTGCGGCGTAGTCAATGATGAATAGGCGGCCCTCGGCCAGCAGCTGGGATAGCGTGATGCCGTCCGGTAGCGCGGCACGCACGGTCTTTTCGGTCACCGCGAGATTCTCCGGTATCTCTTGGATCTGGGTGATGAGGAAGGGATTGATTCCGTCGAGGCGCTGGCGGGCGAACTCTCGATTCTCCATCCACCGATCGGCCACAGACGGCATCGGGCGCAGTGGATAGAACCGTCGATAGTCGTCCACCTTCCCCGGCTTGGCGGTGAGCCACTTCATGACCGAGAAGGCGGCATCAGCGAGCGACTCGCCGACATCGAACAGCATCCGGTCTCTCTTGCGCGCCGTGAACCTCTCCGGCTCCGGGAGGCCCTTACAGAATGGAGGGAGGCCCGGCATGTAGGACCATTCATACAGCTGCGACTGGGCGGCCAGGTCCCGGTCGCGCAGGAAAGTCTCCTGCGGCGAAGCATTTTGCGGCAAGCTGATCTGCACAACTCCCCCGATTTCTCTAGCGCGACTTCATCGGCCTGTCCATGAGTGTAGGCATCCGCGCGTCACAGATTCCGGGGCGACTGTTGTCTCTGCGCCTGGCAGCCTGACACGACCCGCTGCCGCTACGGCACCGTCGTAGCGCTCCGGCGTATCCAGTTCGCTTCAGGCTGGTCCCTCGCACCAGCGACCTCAGCCCCTCCGAAGGGCAGGCTCAGCGCGACCTCCCGTTGACGGTGGCCAGTACGCGACACGGTGAGCCTGACCCCTCTTCCCATGGCACCGGGCCCACGAACGCATGGGCGCCCTTGGCCGGAATGTAGTCCAAATTGGCGAGATTCTCGATGCCGTAGCGCCCGCTGCCGAGGAAGCTCACGTGCACCGCAAAATCGGCCGAGTTACCCGGATCGAGACTCATCGTGTCGACACCAATGCCGACGATGTCCCGCTTGGCGTTGAGCCAGTCGGTAGCGTCGGATGAGAACCCCGGGAAGTTGAGATCAGGGAACCCGGTTCCACCGCGGAAAGCGTCGCCGTCACTCACTTTGGCGGCCCAGCCCGAGTTCATGCATACCAGAGCGCCCCGGGGAATCCGGCCGTGGTGCCTTTCGTAGGCTACGAGATCGCTTGGATCGACCATGGCATTGGGATCGTCCATCGCCTTGTGCTTGATGTCGACGACGGCAATCGGCGCCAACAACGTCTCGGGATCGAGAGCATCGACGAGCGTTCCGCCCGCTGAGAAGTGACCCGGAGTGTCGATGTGCGTGCCGATGTGCTCATCGAAGGTCCACTGCTTGGTGTAGAAGCCGTCGTTCTCGATAGTGAACAGGACCTCATCGGTGATCGCCTGCGGTCCGAGGAAAGATGGAAAGGCCTTGACGAGGCGATGGGTGAGATCGACGACCCGGCCCCTGCCGGAGACCGAGCCGGCCAGGGCGGGTACTGCCGGAGCGGCGACTGCGAGGCCCAGCCCGGCAGTACCGACTGCACCTGCCTTCAGGAACGACCGTCTGGTGAACGATGACCGCTCCGGAGTTTCGTGATGGTGGTGATCATGTGGGGTAGCGCCGACGCACATGGGTGTCCCTTTCTCGTCCTGGTGATGCCGTTTGACATCACGGCTTGCGATGAAGGTTACGCCTCGGATCACAGCGATGGGGAGCCCCGCCGGTATCCCTGACCCAATCCGGGTCCCCGCCGGGCCCCGGCGACGTGCGTTCGAGGTCGCAGCTTCTGCGACGGCGGTGACGTAACCTGGCTCGATGGCCGACTCAACTGGTACTACCTCCCGCCTCCTGGCGGTGGCCCGCGCGGTCGCGGCCTTTATCGCCGTTATGTGGCTCGTCGAAATCATCGACGTGCTGTTCCTCGACCATGCACTGGAACGCCAGGGGATCCAGCCGCGGACCTGGGGAGGCCTCGATGGAATCCTTCTGGCGCCCTTCCTCCACGACGACTACGCCCACCTCATCTCCAACACGATCCCGCTTGCAGTGCTCGGGGCGCTCGTTCTGCTGCGCGGTATACCCCGTTGGTTCCAGGTGACGGCTGTCGTGGTCATCGTCGGTGGACTCGCCACCTGGCTGCTGGCCCGGAGCGCCAATCACATCGGGGCCAGCGGCGTGATCTTCGGCTACCTGGGCTTTCTGCTGGCTGCCGGGTTCTTCGAACGCAGCGTGCGGGCAATAGCCCTCGGCGCCGTCACGGCTCTCGCCTACGGAGGGCTGCTGTGGGGGGTTCTCCCCACCCGGCCGGGCATTTCGTGGGAAAGCCACCTGTTCGGACTGGTGGCCGGGGCCCTCGCAGCCTGGTGGCTCCTCCCGAGCCGATCTGAGGGATACTCCGCGACATAAACGAAGCTCCCGGCATGCCGGGAGCTTCGTTCGAGGTCTTTCCGTATTCGGGCTGTTAGCGCAGAGCCTCCAGGCTCGCCGCTATCAGGGCCTTCGTGTAGGCCGGGTTGTGGACACCGCGGCTGTGGTCCTCAACAGCAAGCAGAATGTAGTTCCACATGGCCTGAGCTTCGGCAGCCGGATAGGAACCGACGACCGGGTGGTAACCGTGCTCTTCATCCCCCTCGTACATGCCCTTGGCCAGGAGGATGTCGAGGATCTCGTCGAGACCCTCCTCGACCTCTGTCTGCAGACCGTTGACATTGACGTCTTCGGCGTCGGCATGACAGCTGACACAGGCAGCAACATCGGCTTCGAATGTGTGATCATCGGACTCGCCCAGGTGACAGCTAACGCAGGTATCTTCTACGCCCGTGGCGTGGAACGAAGGGCTACCTGTGGTCTCACCGGCGCCGCCGGTACCCATCAGCACGGCGGTTTGTGGCCCGTGGTGCGGACCCCAGTGAGTGCTCGTCACCTCGATCATGCCATCGGCATCCGCTTCGGCAATGACTCGGCGGGGCTGGTGACAGACTCCGCAAAGGTTTCCTTTGCCACCGTCGTAGGTAACGCCCTCAAAGGCATACAAGTCGACCGGGGCGGTCGTTTCCAGGGCCCAGTCGGCCGCCGTGAACGAGGTGTGGACCGCGTGGCACGTACGGCAGTCCTGGTGGGTCGGGTTGGGATCTCCCTCCTGTGCCGGTCGAGTGAACTGACGCTTCCCAAGCAACCTTCTTGCCGGTGATGACGCTGGAGTCGTTATGACACTCCGTGCAGGTCAGATCGGCGGCAGCCATATCCGCGGCGGAACCGGCAGGTCCAGCAGGTCCAGCTGGTCCGGCGGCACCGACGGCACCATCGGCACCGGGAGGTCCGGCGGGGCCTTCAGGCCCTGTGTCACCACCGCTGCACGCAGCGAGAAGCAATAAGACTCCAAAAAGGAAGAAAACTCTGAGAGCGTTCCGAACGGACACCATCGCGACCTCCAGGCCTGTGATCGATTCTCTCCAAGACCCATAGTGGACTACAAGCCTCAACGTAGATATCGGCCTAAGTGCTCAATCCGCTTAGGACTTTATTCACAAAGTCACCGATAACTCACGCTAAGTGGTCGATGGAGGTCGCCAAAGTGACTTACGGTGTTAGCGGGGTGAGGGCCTCTTGGATGTGGCTTTCCAGAGTCGCCAGGTCGATGCCACCCTGGTAGCGGGAACGGATGATGCCGTCCTTGTCGACGAAGTAAGTCTCCGGCACCCCGAACACCCCGAGCTCGATGATGGTCCGCGAGTCGCTGTCCATCACATAGCTGTAGTTGGTTGCTCGTCCGAACTGGTCGAGAAACCCGATCGCCCGATCCCGACTGTCCTGGTACACGATCCCGATGAAGTGCACGCCCTGATCCTCGTAGCCGGCAGATGCCGCGTTGAGGGCGGGATGCTCCGAGCGACACGGAATGCACCATGATGCCCAGAAGTTGATGACCAGAGCCTTGCCCTCCAACTCATCGAAGTTGAGCGAACCGTCCTGTTCGAGGTAGTCCAGCGTGAATTGCGGGAGCGGTTGGCCGATCAGCGGGGATTCGTTCATGCGCGGATCCTCACCAAACCGACTGGCGAAGACGCCGAAGACGATGATGGCGGCAACACCGATGATGGTGTAGTACAGCCAAACCGGCCGCGCCTTGGGCGATCCCCCGGGCAGGCCGCTGTCGGCAAGTGGCTCCGTCATGAGTCGAGCCTCGCCCGAGCTTCCTCGATTGCCGTCTCCAGGTCCGCGACGTTGGCCTCCAATAGACCCGGGATCTTCAAGGCGGTCTCCAACTGGGGTATCGCCTGAGCCGGGTCGTTGAGACCGTAAAGGGTGACAAAACCCCGAAAGAGCTGTGCCTCGAGGTTGGCTGGATCGATCTCGAGGCTCTGCGTTATGAGTGCTGCCGCGGCTTCGTGGCGTCCAATGTTGTGCTCGATCCACCCGGTGCGAGCAAGTATCAGGGTCTCATCAGCCGGGGCCGGGTTGCTCTCCATAATGACGCGATAGTGGTCCATCGCCTCGGGGAATTGGCCTGCCCGGAAATACCGATTGGCCAGCGCCAGGCGCATCGCCGGGATCCCGGGGTTCTCAGCCACCACGGCTTCGAGCTGCTCGTTGGTGACTGCATTGGGGTCGACGGTGAGATCTCCCGGGCCTGCCGTTGCCGAGCCACCGGGGTCGTCAGGAGTGGTGTCGCGCGCTGCCAGGAAGATGGCGATGGACAAGGCCGTGATGACGATGAGTGAACCGACGACAACACGCTGCACCGATCGGCCCCCGGCAGGCTCAGACTCGGCCGGCTGCGTTGCCTTGGCCACCGGCCTCGCCTTTGCTTTGGGCGCCGGTCCCTGCTTCGCCTTCGATGGCTTTGGTAGCTTGGCCAGAGCGGCCGTCACTGCGCCGAGTTCGTGCTTGTAGCCCTCCATGAGCTCCACGCCGGTCGTCTCGTCGACCTCGCCGTCCGCCATCTGTTCGGACAACTCCTCGATGTCCCGCTCCACGAGATCGCGGCGCTCGATCAGGCGCTGATAATCGCTGCTCACGTCGTCTCCCCGGATACGAGCTCGGGCCGACGCCGCCGCGACAGGATCATCCACACCCCGCCCCCCACGGCCACGATCGGCAATGCCCAGAGCAACAAGGTCTGGGCGGTGAAACGCGGATCGAGGCGGATCCCATCTCCGTAGCGAGCTGTGAAGAAGTCGAAGATCTCCTCATCGCTCAAACCCTCCGCCACTTTCTCCTCGAGAACCACGACCATGGCCTGGGCGGTCTCGGAGGGCGAGTCGACGATGGCTTCTCCCTGGCAGACGGGACATTTGATGGCGGCTCCGAGCGAGGCGACCCTGTCTTCGTCGCGGGTGTCTCCTATGATCATGCCCACGACGATGACGGCGACCAGGCCCGCGGTCACCACCCAACCGATGATCTGCCGAGTCCTAGCGCTCATCGCCTACAGCCTGCGCGACCGGCACATTGTCACGAGTTGGTTTGCGAACCAGGCGGGACCACAAAACGGCGACCCCGGCTATCAAGCCGCCCACCCACACCAGCCAGATGAACGGGAACCAGAACACTCCTAGCACCACTGTGTCGGGGTTGAGACTGCGCAACGAAAGGTACACATCGCCTTTGAGGGATTCGTAAACGGCGGGTGTCGCCACAGCCTGGCTCGAGTTGTTGTACGTATTGAGACGCGGCTCTTCATAGGACAGCACGTCGCCGCCGCGACTCACCTCGATGGCGGCGCCCCGGACCGTTCGATGGGGCTCCGTACGCGAGAACGGCTCGAGGTATGTGATGTCGTACCCGGCGACCGTCCCAGTCTCCCCCGGAACCAGCGTGATTTCCCGTTCTACCGTCAGGTTGGCTGAGAAGACTATGCCGAAGGCCAGCAGCGCAATCCCAAAGTGAGAGAACTGCCCGCCCCAATACCCCGCGTCGTTGCGGGTGACGTGGAGCACCGCCGCGGGAAGCGCCATCTCTCGCTTTCTGGCCACCTTCCTGGCCGCGACGTAGAGGTTGCGCAGAATCACGAACATGAGGAATGTGGCCGCGACCGTCCCGATGACCAGGATTGGGCTCCGATTCCCGAGCACAACGCCCAGGGCAGCCCCGGCCAGCGCAAGTTGCAGTGGCGTGCGAAGCCTCTCCCAAACGACAGATCCCTTCGCCGACCGGTAGGGGGTCACCGGCCCGTTGGCGGTGGCAAGCAGCAGCGCTATAGAAATCGGGATGGCCATCCGATCGAAGAACGGCCGGCCGACACCGACCTCAGCCCCGCCGAAGGCTTCGAGGAACATCGGATAGAGGGTGCCCACCAGGACGACGATGGCGAAGACGGTGAGGAGCAGGTTATTGAGGAGGAAGACTCCTTCACGGCTCGCCAGCGAGTCGAGGCGTGGCGAAGAGGCCACAACGTGAATCCTGGCGACGAATAGCCCGAACGACGCCACGAGGATGATCATCAGGAACCAGAGCAGCGCGGGCCCGATCGGCGATTGAGTGAAGCTATGTACCGAGACGATGACGCCGGAGCGCGTCAGGAACGTGCCCAGGATGGTCAAGGAGAACGTGGAGATGACCAGTACGAAGTTCCAGGCCTGGAGCATTCCGCGGCGTTGTTGGACGACGGCGGAATGGAGGAACGCGGTGGCGATGAGCCAGGGCAAGAAGGAAGCATTCTCGACCGGGTCCCAAGCCCAGTATCCACCCCAGCCGAGCACCTCGTACGACCACCACCCACCGAGAACGATCCCTACGGTGAGGAAGCCCCAGGCGACGAGTGTCCAGGCGCGGGTCCTCTGCAACCATTGGGAACCGCTCATACCAAGCATCAGGGCCGCCATCGCAAACGCGTAGGGCACGGACATCCCGACATATCCGAAATACAGCATCGGGGGATGGACCGCCATCAGGATGTGGTTCTGCAGCAAGGCGTTCGGACCGCGACCCTCAAATGCGCTGATCGAATCGGCCCACGGCAAGTTGCTTCCCTCGAAACAGCCGACGTTGGCGATCTCGACGCATACGCGGAACGGGTTGGAGACTGTGAGCATCAGACCGAAGAAGAAGAACGTGATCAAACCGAGCACGGCGAGCGCCCCTGCGCCCAATTGGTCGGCCTCTTCACGACGGGCAACCTGGCGGTACACGGTGTACACGAAGATCGCCAGCACCAGGCCCCACAGAACGATGCTTCCCTCGAGCGCCGCCCAGCCCGCCGCCACCTTGAACAGGGTCGGGGTGGTCGAGGCCGAGTTGTTGGCGATGTACTCGATCGAGAAGTCGTCCATGAGGATCGCGATCTCGAGGACCGACATCGCGACCAGCGCGCCCGCGACGACTCCGAAGACCGGCCACTTGAGCGACTCTCTGGCATCGACCGATGGATCTCGCATTGCGAGAAAGCCGCGAACCGCCAGTGCCGCAGCCGAAATGAATGCTGCGAGGACGGCAATAGATCCGATTATGGCTGTCATAGTGCTGTACCTAAGCAGAGAACCGGGCTAACAGGACATCAATAGCCCGAGGACGGGTTGTGGCATTGGCTGCACCTCACGGTCTCCCACACACCGCCAATGTCGGCCGGGTGGATGAATTTGAGACCACCCAGGTCGTCTTCGAGCACGCGGACGTCATCTGTGGGACCCTGCGCGACAACCGAGTGGCAGCTGTCACAACCCGATGTCATCCGCTGCCCTGAAGCAGTCTGCAGATCGGTGAGGTGGCAGCGGAAGCAGCCAGTGTTGGCGAAGTGGCTCAGATTGTTGGTGCGTTCCCGATAGTCGGTGTTCTGCTCAGGGAAGAAGTTCTCGGAGTAGATCCGCTGCATGACCTCTATGGCCTCTTCGATTTCGGGCTTGAGCGAGGCTGACTGCTGCGGGTACTCGGCCGCGTAGTAGTCGATCAACCCGCGGGCGATCGCAGAGGTCGCCTCCTGCTTGGTCTCGTATTCGGCGTTGATCAACTCCAGGCCGACCTTGCGGACGAACGGCAGATCGGTGGAGATATTGCCCTTGGAAAGCTCGAGATTGAGAGCGGTTGCCGGTGGGGCGAAAGAGTGGCTCGGGCGGTTGTGACAGTCCATGCAGTCGAATAGCCGCAGCTCGGTGTCGGGGTCCGCCGAATCGGGAATCTCTGCACCCGGGTCGGTGAAGACCCTCACCTCGCCCGTCTCGGGGTCGGTCACCCTGACCCACGGAATCACCTGGCGTTTCTCGTCGGCGGCGATGTATTCGACGGTCTGGGCGCTGAGCATGTGCCAGTGAATCCCCTCGAGCTCACCTGTACGGGGATTGCCGCCGCCCACATTGACGAGCAGGCTGATGGTCCATGGCGAGTTGGCCTCGTCGGTTCGGTAGTAGGTCCGATTGGTCAGCTTCTGGCCAAAGAACTGCTCGGGCCAATGACAGCCTTCGCAGGTCTGCTGGGCAGGTCGCAAGTTGTGAACCGGGGTGTGGATCGGGCGGGAATACGTGTCGAGGACGGTCGCGAAGAGCTGGCGGATACCGTCGATCTTCGACCTCACCCAGAATGAGCCGCCCGGGCCGATGTGGCAGTCGACGCAGGGCACGCGGGCATGCGGCCCGTTGACGTACGTGACATTCTGGGGATCCATGACGTGACACGATTCGCCACAGAAGCCGACCGTCTCGGTGGCTTCGTAAGCCTTGAAACCGCTCCAACCCACGACCGCCAAGAAGACGAAGGTGAGGCCGAGGAAGATCCACAGGTTGCGCATGTACCGCGGGTTCGACGGCTCGACACGCAGCATGAACTGAACGTCATCGCCCGCCAGGCGAGCCTTGCGGATCTGCAGCCGGGCCGCAATGAAGAAGAGAATGATCCCCGTGGTGAAGATGGCGGGTGCTCCCACAAAGGTGACCAGCGATCGATATGGATTCTCGTGCTCGGCGGCAATGTCGACGGCGGACAGCAGGACAAACGCGAATGCGCCGGAGGCGATGAGCGATCCACCGACGGCAGCCAGCGGGTGGCGATACAGCGAGCGGCGCTCCAGCTCCACCGGCTGCTTCGGCGCGTCATCCGGCGTTTCGGTTGGGTCGGCGCTCTCGAGAATGTCGTCGTCGCTCACCAGCACTTCCCTTCTGGGGCGACGGTATCGGGCCATGCCGCGATCGGACTAGGGCCAAGATGCCCCCCGAGACAGGGACATTCGCGCTGCGTCGGCTCAGCGTTCCGTGGCGCCGGCATCAATCCACTCCTTCAGCAGAGCCAAATCCTCGGCCGACAGCTGCGCCGGATGGCCCCCGGCCTCCAGAATCTGCACGATCACGCTGCCGCTCGCGTCGCCCGGTACCACCCCTGCGCCGCGGGCCCCACCGGCCACGGCCGCCGCATACGACGACACATCTAGCCCGCCGGACTGCAGGTTCGCCCCGTGACACGCGGTGCAGCCGGGATCGAAAACCCCTGCAATGGCGCCGTCCCAGGTTGTCCCGGAAGCAACGGGCGGAGGTGCGCCGCCCCCATCGCTCTCGCCGGCACCACCATCAATCCACTCCTTGACAAGAGCCAGATGTTTGTCCGTCAGCCGGCCCGGATGCCCACCGGCCTCCATGACCTGGACGAGCACACTGCCGCTCGCGTCGCCCGGCACAACCACGGCCACCGCCGCCGCGTATGACGACAAGTCGACCCCACCGGACTGCAAGCCCACCCCATGGCAGCTGGTGCAGGTCGATTCCATCACGGCGGCGACCGCGCCATCCCAACTCACTCCGGCCGCCGTCGGCGGAGTTCCACCGCCTCCACCGGATTCGACAGCACCGGCATCGATCCATGCGATGAGAACGGCCAGATCGTCCGCCGACAACTGTCCCGGATGACCCCCGGCCTCCTGAACCTGGACGATCACACTGGCCGCGGAATCATCCGGCACCACGCCGGCACCGCCGGCCCCGCCGGCCAGGGCCGCTGCATACGACGACAAATCGAGCCCACCGGACTGCAACCCGGCCCCGTGACAACCTGTGCAGCTCGGGTCCAGCATTCCCGCGATCACACCATCCCAGTCGGCCGCTCCCGCGGTCGGCGGCGGCGCCGCTTCGCCTTCTTCGGCTCCGGCGTCTATCCACCCGCGCACACCGGCGAGTTCATCGTCGCTCAACTGTTCGAAATGGTCCCCCTGCTCCATAATCTGGATAATCGTGCTGCCGGACGCATTACCGGGCACGACTGCGGCACCGCTTTCACCCCCGGCCAAGGCGCCCGCATACGTTGCCAGGTCGAGGCCGGCCGATTGGATGTTGGAGCCGTGGCAGATGGTGCAGTCGCGAGCGAGAAGGTTCGCAATCTGGCCGTTCCAAGTCGCATCGGCGCCCGGTGAGTCCTGGCCAAAGGTCGTGGTTGTGCGATTCGGGCCGATGGTCGTCGCCGACCCCGGAGCGAGGGTCTCGATCGGGGCGTACACCGCGATCTGCTCCGCCGGTTCGATCGTCTCGATGGCGGTCGCCTCGAACGTGACGAAGAGGTAGAGGCCCCCGAGGAGCACCACCGCCGATATCCCGTAGATCGTGGCGAAGCGTTGGACCCGCCGACGCAATTCATCGCCGCCGGGAGGCGTGTGTCCACCGGCGTCGATCTGCGCCAACTCGAGAGGGTGGTACTCCTCCATCTCGTGCCGCGACATCTTGCCGCCGTACATGGACAGGTTGGTATGGCGGATATGCACGTGATACGTGTGCCAGACCACGATCGCCAGTAGGGCGAGGACGGCCTCTCCGCCGTGCGCCGCCTTGGCTGCAGGCACCAGCTGTCCGGGGAGAAACTTCGTCGTCGCGATCGGGTTCCACAGCATGTAGCCGGTAACGATCATGAGCACGGTCCCCCACACCAGCGACCAGTACTCAACCTTCTCTTCCCACGTGAAACGGCCCTGCGGTGGTGCTTGGCCGGTCCCGCGGAACACGTACCTCATCGACCCCCTTATTGCCGTGAGGTCGGCGCTGCTGGGGAGCATCGCACGCGGCTGGCGCTGGACGTAGCGGCGATAGAAGGCGCCTCCATAGTGATAGACCACCGCGATCATCAGGATCGTGGCGAACACCCGATGAATGTCACGCACGGTCTCGACACCGCCGAGGCCGTCGACGAGCTTCTCAGAGATCCAGGCGCGGGAGTAGCGCTGGATGAGGCCGGTCACGGCCAGAGCGACGAATGCCACCATCTGGACCCAATGTTCGATTCGGTCCGAGACCGTGAATCGCTGGACGCGGTCGGCGGCGGCCGTCATGTGGGCTGTACCTTCCGATTGCGCCG
>CAMYIJ010000092.1 GCA_947258375.1 uncultured Acidimicrobiaceae bacterium | reverse complement strand
TTGGGGCGGCGTGTTGCCGGGGGTTCGCGGGTGTGGGTTTCCGGTTCCGTGGGTTCGGTCGTGCGTTCTTCATGTGGCGGAGGGAGTGGGATTCGAACCCACGGAACCGGTAAAACCGGCTCAACAGTTTTCGAGACTGCCGCCTTCGTCCGCTCGGCCATCCCTCCAGATGTGCAGATTGTACCTGTGGTGGGAGAAGCTCAGACAGAAGGAGTGGGTCCCTGTGTCTCCCTCGAGTTTGGCGCAGCCAAACTCGCCAGGAACGCCGAAGGCGTTCCCCCCGTTGTCACGACGTAGTCGGGAACGTTTGGGGGGCGAGGTGGGCTTGGGCGAGGCCTTGCTGCGCTACACCCCGGGGTCCTGCCGAAAGCCAAACGTACCGAGTTGTGGCGACGAGGTACGAGGAGGCGAGGGGGGCGGGAATCCTTCGGATTCCTTGGGAGTTGCTACGCAACTCCTAGCGGAGTCGCGGGACCAACGCCTGGCGCGGCTGCGTCTGCCGTTGAAGTTGTCTGTCGCTACCGCCGTTCAGCGAAGAACTCCGTCAGCAGGTCCGAGCACTCCTCCTCGAGTACCCCGCTCACGAGATCAACACGGTGGTTGAGACGTTCATCCTGAGGGATGTTGTAGAGACTCCAGGCGGCTCCCGCCTTGAGGTCGGAGGCGCCGAAGACGATGCGTTCGAGCCGGGCCCACACCGCGGCCATGGCGCACATCGCGCATGGCTCCAGGGTGACGACAAGCGTGTGCCCGTCGAGCCGCCAATCGCCCTGAGCGCGTGACGCCATCGAGATCGCGAGCATTTCGGCGTGAGCCGATGCGTCGCCATCGACCTCTCGTCGGTTGTGGGCTGCCGCCACCACATCACCCGCCCGATTGAGCAGCACTGCGCCGACCGGGACGTCCCCATGGTCGCCCGCAGTCCTGGCTTGCCCCAATGCCAGGCGCATCGATTCTTCAAAATGTTCGCCGGCCGACTCAGCCACCGCAGTCCTCTTCTACAATTCCGGAACCTTAGGAGGGATCGCATAGTCTGGCCTAGTGCGCGCGCCTGGAAAGCGCGTAAGCGGTGTAAGTCGCTTCGTGGGTTCGAATCCCACTCCCTCCGCGGGGAACGCCTGCGGCGTTCCTTGGGAGTTGCTGCGCAACTCCATGGCGCTGTTTGGCGGTGGGGAACCCACGAAGCTCGTGTTCATGCCCGCGAGCAGGGGTTTGGGCGCCGTTCGAAAGTCCGGTTCCCCGGCTCGTGATTGCGCGGATAAGGTTCGAATCCCACTCCCTCCGCGGGGAACGCCTGCGGCGTTCCTTGGGAGTTTCGTGTGTGTCCCCCCAGCGAGGCTTGCCGAGCGTTGGGGGGAAGGTCCCTGCCGGCGACGGAGTCGCCGAGCAGGTAGGGGGGAAGCGGAGGCGCGCCGCGGCGGTTGTCGCGTCACCATCGCGACCTCAGCGTGTCGCAACCGTGAAACTGCCGTCGGCCAACGTTCCGCCAAGCGGGACGAGGCGGTCGGTCCAGCGGATGTCACCCTGCTGGGTGAAGTCGGCGTCCACGACATCGGGGTTCGTGATGGGGACCCGGGCTCCGACACATTGCGGTGGAAACGACTCTGCGAGGCTTTCGCACATGACGAGACCCGTTCCATCGTCGAAGAGCAGGGTCAGGACAACGACGTTGGCGGCATCGCCGCGGGCGATCAGCTCGGCCAGGCTCAGTGCATTCTCGTCGTCGGGTGCCGGATCTGCCGGGGCGTCTGTGTCGGCAGGGTCGACGGTCTGGTCCGGTACCCCGGTTCCCACGATGACCTCGAACTGAGCACGATCAGCCGGATCGGGGGGATCATCGAAGGGTCGGGTGTACCACAGCTGGATGAATGTCGAACCGTCCCCGACCGCCCGGAAGTCGAAGACCTGACGGCCTGCTGCTCCGACCAGATCGGTGGTGGGTGCTTCGTAACGATCGCCGACGAGTTCCAACACACCCGCATCGAGAGGCGCCTCGAGCTGCCAGCCGTATCCGGTTGTCGCATTCGACTCGAGGACCACCTGAAACTCTTCGCCAACATCGACGGTCAAGCGGTCGTTCCGATCGGTGAACAACGAGGATTGCTCGGAGGTGCCGCAACCGCTCGCGACTAGAACAAAGACCATCAAGGCAACGAGCCTTCGAGCCTTCATACCTTGATTATGCCCTGTCTGATCGACGTCTGTTGTGCACTCCGTCCGAAATAGCGCCTCTGGATGCACAACAGACGGGAAGACAGCTAGGCCCACTTCGCCCGGGGTTATCCTGCCTGGTCACGGGCCCTTGCCTTCGAGCAACTAGCACCCGGCCGAAACGGCTGCACCGAAGGAGGAAACGATGAGTGACGCCGACTACTTCGAGAGGCTCGCCAGAACGGTCCTGGACGGCGACGAAGAAGAGGCGGAGTCGGTTGCGAAAGCGGCTGTCGCCGACGGCCTCGACGCCCTCGAATGTATCAACCGGGGCCTCACCGAAGGCATGAACCGAGTCGGCGAGTTGTTCGCATCGGGTGACTACTTCCTCCCGGAGTTGATCATGGGGGCGGATGCCATGAAAGCTGCATTGGCGGTTCTCGAGCCGGCCCTGCTCGACACGCAACAGCGGGAAGTTCTGGGGCGCGTCGTGTTGGGAACCGTCGAGGGCGATGTGCACGACATTGGCAAGACGCTCGTCGGGACACTGCTGACGGCCGATGGCTTCGAAGTGACGGATATTGGATTCGATCAGCCGGCCAGCGAGTTTGTTGCGGCGGTCAAGGAGACGAACGCAGACCTGGTCGGGGCCTCCGCACTCCTGACGACAACGATGCGGGTGCAGGCGCAGATCATCGAAGAGCTGAAGGCAGCCGGCCTACGCGATTCGGTGAAGGTAATGGTGGGAGGCGCCCCGACGGCTCAAGCTTGGGCAGATTCCATTGGCGCCGACGGTCATGCGGTTGACGCAATCGGCGCGGTTGCCCTGGCCAGGCTTCTCGTCGATGCGCCGCCGAGCCCCGAATACGACGACTGAGGCACGAGAGGAGCGAAGCATGTTCAGCGAAACACCCCCCATCGCCCCGATTGCTCCCGCATACCGCCTTCGAATCCTGACCGATGAGCAGCTGGACCGATTCAAGGCCGCAACGTTCGAGATTCTCGAACGGACGGGAGTTCTGGTCCCATCGGAGCGGGCGCTGAAGATCTATGCAGAGCATGGGGCCGACGTCGATTTCGAAAACCAGATTGTGCGGCTCTCCTCCGATGTGATCCTCGGTGCCCTGGCCAAGGCGCCGCGTCACTACACCATGGGAGGCCGCACCCGGGCGTTTGACCTCGACCTGTCGAAACCAGTCACGTACGAAGCCACGGACGGGACCGGGACGAAGACAATCGACTACGTGACTCGCGAGTTGCGGGCTTCGATCAAGGACGACGTTGCCAAGTCGGCGCGGGTGGCGGACTATCTGAGCGCGATCAGCTTCTACTGGCCGATGGTCAGCGCTCAGGACCACCCCCAAGCTCCTTCGCTTCACGAGCTGGATGCCGCCTTCAACAACACCCTCAAGCACGTCCAAACGCCGACCGTAGTCGAGGAAGCCACGGCGCGCTACGCGATCGAAATGGCAAGAGTCATCTCCGGAACTGAGGAAGCGATGCGGGCCCATCCGCCGCTGTCGCTTCTGATCTGCACCATTGCCCCGCTGGCCCAGGATGAGGGAGCTATGGATGCGGCCCTGACGGCCGCTGAAGCCGGCATACCGGTGGGGTTTATGGCCATGCCCAACACCGGTTCGACTGCTCCCGCGACGATCGCAGGCACGGTGGCAGTGGGAGATGCCGAGATTGTGTCGGCGCTGGTGCTCATCCAGATGGCGTTCCCGGGGGCGCCGGTTTACCACTCGTTCATGCCGGGTATGACTCACCCCCGGACCGGTGCCTACTACGGCCACGAGGCCCGCGTGTACGCCATGGGAGTGGAGCTGGCGCACATGTGGGGCGTGCCCACGCTGGCGGGGACTTTCGGAGGGCCTGCCCAGTCGGTGGGCTGGGAGTCCGGCCTCGGAGGCGACCTCGCCTCGTTCCTCAGTGCGTTGTGTGGCGGAGAGATGGGCAGCGGAATGGGTCTGCTCGATGGGAGCACCTTGCTTCACCCGGAGGCGCTGGTACTCGATGCTGAGCTCTATCACAGTGTTCGAGTCAATGCGGCCGAGCTGGATACCAGCGCCGATCAACTCGCCCTGGACGTGATTCACACAGTGGGGCCGCGGGGCCACTACCTGAGAGAACGGCACACCCGCGACTACTTCCACAAGATGGAGTTCTCAGAGGTGCTCCACGTCCCCGACGTCGACGGCAGCTACCGAGAGCCGGTCGAAATGGCTCGCCGGCAGACTGATTGGATCCTGGATAATCACCACCCGGAACCTTTGAGTGATTCTCAGAAGGCCGAGCTGACCCGCATCCTCGAAGCGGCCGAGAACGAATTGAGCTGAGTCCGCGAGGAGGCATCTACGTCTGCTGTGCACTCCGTCGGAAATAGCGCCTCTGGATGCACAACAGACGGGAAGACTTGCGACGACCCTCGGTTCAGCCCTGCAGCACCCAGCCGGGGCAGATGGGCTCGTTGCAGAGCTCTCCGGCCCAGGTCTCGACGGGTATCGCATTGATCGGGTCGTCGGGGCTTGGCGGCGCCAGTGTGAGTCCTTCCGGGGTCACGAGCACGGCGCCCAGCCAATCGTCAATCGAGCCTCCATTGGAGGGGGGGTTTGTCGACGACGGCGGGCTGGGCGCCGAACTTGTCGTCGAAGAAGGCGGACCGCTCGTCACGGTGACCTCTGTGGTGGTCGTGACGGAGCCGGGCTCTTCGTCGGTATAGAGGAAGCCGTCCGGATAGGTGGCAACATCCTCGGTGGCTCGATCTGTGACTGTCACATCAACATATCCGGCGGAGCCGCGAGGTGACGGCAACACGATGAACTTGTCGGTGCTGGATATGATCGAGCCACCTCGGGTGTCCCCGAAGTCGACCAGTGGCAGGTCGGGGAAGTGCTTGCCGGTGATCGTCACGAGGGTGCCCCCTGCCGTTGGGCCCTCGTTGGGGTGGACTTCCGTGATTTGCATTGCGTCGGGGTCGACGACGGTGGTCGTCGGCGCGGTGGACGTTGTCGTTGTCGTAGTCGATTCGGTCGTGCCGGGTTCTGTCGTCGACGTAGTCGGCGCTTCGGTAGTGGTGGTGGTTGTTGTTGTCGTCGTCGACGGCAAAACGGTTGTCGGTGGTTCGGTTGTCGTCGTTGTGGTAGTCGTGCTCTCTGTCGGGTCTTCCGGATCCTCCGGTCCGGCGGTCGTGGTGGTCGTGGTGCTGGAGTCGGGGTCCTCCGGCGCCACGCTGGTCGTTGAGGTGCTGGTGGAGGAACTCGGCTCGCCCGGTGCGGTTGTGGTCGAGCCGCTAGACGGGTCGGATGTAGTGGTGACCGGCGGAGCGGTCGTGGTTGGCGTTGTCCCGCCGATCGGGTTGCTTGGCATCTGGGTGACGCTGCCGTCGATGCCGACCACGAAGAACACTGCGGACGGCTCACCCATCGTCTGCGGGTTGCCCGGGTCGGTTACGTCGACGACTTCCATAGTCACCGCGTACGTTCCCTTGGGAAGCGACATCTGCAGCTCGGTCGGGTCGCCGCCTTGTACGAGCACGGATCGTTCTTGCCGTTCCCATACGGGCCCTACGAGAGCCCGCCCGGTGCCGTCGGTCACAGCGTCGGTGGTGGCTCCGCCGTATGTGTGAGATACGGGATAGCCGACGACCGCCATGGGCTGGCCCTCATAGGGAACGTACAGGCCGAGCCGATAGCGGGCCGGCGTCTGTGGCGGGGCGATCCACGGGTCCACCGTCTTGGCGACGATGGTGACGTCGTGGGCCACGCTCGGTTCGAACGAGTTGAAGTCGTGGAAGGTGTACATCAAGGACGGCTGGAACAGCCGCGTGTAGATCGAGCGCTCGATGTTGAGGCGCCCGTCGGAGGCCGCGAGATGGCGGAAGCTGTCGACGCCATCGTTGGGCCCGTCGGAGCGGTCGAGGAGGGCGCCCTTCACCTCGGCGTAGGTCGCCTGCGGAGTGGCCGACCACAGCAGGGCGGCGGCACCGGACACCATTGGAGCGGCCATCGATGTGCCGCTGTATGCGCCGTACCCGCCGCCGGGCAGCGTGCTCACGATGTGCTCGCCGGGGGCGAATAGGTCGACGGAAAGGTTTCCGTATCCCGAGTACTCGGCCGGAAGGTCGAGCGGCGTTGAGGCACCGACGACGATGATGTTGTTGTGCGGCATGGAGGCGGGGTAGATCGGTACCTCGTCGATGTCGGTGCTGTAGTTGCCGGCACCCGTCACGACGAGCACCCCGGCGGAAGCGGCGGCGTCCAGTGCCGGGGCGAGGAACGCACCGGCCGCCGGGTCGTCGCTGACCCAGGAGGCGTTGATGACTCTGGCGCCGTTGTCGATGGCGTAAGCAAACGCTTCTATGGCGGCTGATAGCGGCGGGCTGCCGTCGCCGATCTTGAGAGCCATGATCTGCGACTCATAGGCGACCCCGGCGATACCGATCCGGTTGTCCGCTTCGGCCGCGATGATGCCCGCAACGTGGGTGCCGTGGCCGTTCACATCCTCCGGTGTGTTGTCATCGTTGATGAAGTCCCATCCGACGCAGTCGTCGATGTATCCGTTGGCGTCGTCGTCGATCCCGTTGCCGCAGATCTCGTCCGCGTTGTGCCACACGTTGGCGGCGAGGTCGGGATGCAAGACATCCACGCCGGAATCGATCACCGCGACGACAACGCCGGTGCCCCGGGTCCGGTGCCAGCCCTCGGGGGCGTCAATGTCGGCGTCGGCACTCACCTCCCATGGTTCGGAGGTGGATCCGTTGTTCTCGAGACCCCACTGCGAGGGGAACAGGGGATCGGCGCTGGCGGTGGCGAGCCGGGCGTCGACCTCAGCCATCGCGACTCCCGGGAGCTCACGAATCTCAGAAAGGCCGATCGTTCCGGCGGCCGCATACAGTTCGAAACCAAGAGGTCGCAACGTCTCGATGTCCGGGTGGGCGGCAACGACGCTCGCCGCACTCACGTCATGGGCTCCGCCGCCTGCGATGATCTCCGCGAGCTCGTCGGCTGTGACCGACGCCACGATGCCGGCTTCGCCGAACTTGAGGTTCCCGTCATTCGCCAGGCGCAGGAGGTCGTCGCCGTCGATGGTTGCCGCCGGATCCAGGCTGAGGAGGTAGTGGTTGAGGCCGTCGTCGAACGGTGAACCGGAGAACGCAAAGAAGCTGGGAGCTATCGGGGTACTGCCCTCCGCGGGGGCCGAGTCGATGGTCGTTGCCAGGAGGCCTCCGATGAGGCCGATGACCAGGGCGGTCGCCATGAAGTAACGGGTGCGTGCCTTGACGGCAGAACGCATATGCAGTCCTTTGCGTAGCTCTCCAGCCGATCCATCGGCCTAAGAAGTGCATCGGCAGAAGGCGTCGCGATTCTTGAACCGGAGCGCAGAAATGGTCCCCTAAATGACCCGCGGGCCGCCCGCGCGGCAGATTCCGGCCGGACGGCGCCGACCTATCCTCCGGCTATGGCGATTCCGTTTGGCGTCTCATCGATGGTCGCTCCGCTCCAGCACGTCCTGGTGCAGCGGCCCACGGCGGCCTTTGGCGGCGCCTTCGACAACCCGGCGTGCGGGTACCTCCGCCCGGTTGATCTGCCGGCCGCGCTCCGGGAGCACGAGGTGTTCGTGGAGACCCTGGCGGGCCTCGGGCCGATCGTGTATCAACTCGATGCCGACTCACCGCACCCGGATCAGATCTACACGTACGACCCGGCGCTTGTCACCGATCGCGGAGCGATCCTGCTGCGCTCCGGCAAGTCAGTCCGGCTCGGCGAGGAGGACGTGCTGGCGACCTGGTTCGAAACCAACAGCATCCCCATCGTGGGCCGTATCGAGGAGCCGGGGACCGTCGACGGCGGCGACGTGCTGTGGCTGCGGCCCGACATTGTCTGCGTCGGGCGGACGTTGCGAACCAATCAAGCCGGCATCGACCAGCTGACGCCGCTCCTGGGAGAGACACCCCACGTGTTCGACCTGGCCTTCGGCGCCGGTCCATCGGCCTGCATGCACCTCATGAGCACAATCTCGATGGTGTCCGACGAACTGGCGGTTGTCGAGAAAGCTGCGCTGCCGGCCGGTTTGCACGGATTGCTCGCCGACCTCGGGGTGGAACTGATCGACGTGCCTCCCGACGAGATCGTCTCGCTCGGCACCAACGTGCTGGCGGTTCGCCCCGGGGTCGTGATGGTGGTCGACGGCAACCCGGTCACCCGGGCCGCTCTGGAACGGGAGGGTGTTGAGGTGCACGGGTTCGCCGGTGAAGAGATTGCGCTCAATGGAACAGGAGGCCCGACATGTCTGACCCGACCGGTATTGCGCCGATGAGCTCTGCCGACCGCGATCGTATCGAGCGGGATCTGGCCGCATTGATCGCGGTGCCGTCGATCACAGGTGACGAGTTTGCTGTGCAGGACCTGGTGGCGGAACTTCTGGCCGGCATCGGGCTGCATATCGAGCGCCTGGTGGTTCCGCTCAGCGACCTCGAGTCCGACCCCCACTTCCCGGGCATCGAGGTCGATCGGACCGAGCTACCGATCGTGGCGGGTCGTCTGGTGGGCGGCCGACCCGGGCCCACCGTGATGCTGTGCGGTCACGTTGATGTGGTTCCTCCCGGAGACCCCGACACGTGGACGACCCCTGCCTTCGAGCCGGAGATCCGTGGTGGCGCCATGTACGGCCGTGGTGCCTGCGACATGAAGGGCGGATTGGTCGCGGCAATCGAGGCGATCCGGCTCGCCTCCGCCCATGATCTGGCGGGTGAGGTGATCCTGCTGGCGGTCCCGTCGGAGGAGGACGGCGGCAGCGGGGCCCTGGCCGCGATCCGGGCCGGCTACACGGCCGATGCCTGCATCATCACCGAGCCGTCCAACATGGAGATGGTCGTCGCCCACGGCGGAGCCATCACCTTCACGCTCGGCGTCCCCGGCCGGGCGGCGCACGCCTCGGTGCGGCGGGAGGGTGTCTCGGCTCTCGACAACCTGGCCTACCTGGTGGAGGCGCTCAAGGCCGACGAGGCAGCTCGCACGGCCGCCGAGACGCGCCCCGAGATGCAAGCGATCGGGCTGCCGTATCCGTCGATGATCGGACAGGTAGCGGGCGGCAACTGGGCCTCCACCGTGATGGACCACGTCGAGGCCCACGGACGCTACGGCGTTACGCTCGACCAGGATTGCGACGGAGCCGCCGCCGAACTGCGGCGGGCAATCGCCGCTGCCGCCGCCGAGCACGAGTTCCTCGGCAACAACCCGCCCAGTGTCACCGTGTGGGGTGGGCGGTTCGATTCGTCCGCGATCGACGCGGATCACTCGCTGCCGCTGTCGCTTCAGGCCGCCGCCGGCGCCGTCGGCGCCCACGTTCCCGAGGCGATCGGCGCTCCCTACGGTGCCGACATGCGTCTCTTCATCAACCAGGGCAATACCCCGACGGTGATGTACGGACCGGGTGACGTCAAGGTTGCTCACGCCGCCGACGAGAACGTCCCCATCGCAGAAGTCGTCGAGTGCGCCGAAGTCCTGGCACAGTGGATCCGCGACCAGCTCGGCTAGGGCTCATCGCGCCTACATCGTCCAGATCGTCTCCTGGCGTCCATCGAGGAAGGTGCACGCGTCGCCGTCGAACCAGGCGTCCTGTTCGAGCATGACCCGGACCCGCTGGCCGTCCCATTCAGGGACGCCGACTTCCACCGACAGCTCGATCGAGTAGGCCGTGTTGGGGAAGAGCGGGTAGTCGCCCGCTCCCGGAACTCCCGCCTGCTGGTCCCACAGACCGATCGTCGGGCCGGCGGCGTGCCCATGGACGCCGATGGGGTGGGTGTACACCAGAGCGTCGATCGATTCGGCTGCAGCCGCCACGAGTGAAGCGGCCAGGACCTCGTTTCCGGTGCGGTCCACGGCGAACTCGCCCATGAGGACGTCCTGCATGCGGTTGCCGGCCGCCATACCCGCAGTGAGCCCCGCCGGTGGAGCTGTCTCTCCGGGTGCGAGCACGTAGAGGTGTTCCTGCTGGTCGGTGCATAGCCCTTTCCAGACGATCCCGAAGTCGACGTGGACCAGATCGCCAGGAGTGATGACATCGGCGGTGGGCCTGGTGGAGAAGTTCTGGGGGGCCGTCCCGCTCTTCCGTTGAATCGACACCGTCGGATGAAACCAGGATCGAAAGCCGGCATCGTGAACAGATTGCCGGTACCACCACTCGAGATCCTCGGTGGATGTGACGCCCGGCACGATCGCTTCAGCGGTGAGACCGCGGCGCAGGATCTCGTGGGCGACGGCGCAGCCTTCGGCAAAGGTGGCGCGTTCTTCGGGGAGACGGGTCTCCAGCCAACCGATCGCGAGTGCTTCGCCGGAAACGACCCTGTCCGCCCGCGGTCCAAGAACCTCGATGAGCGCTCCGTGCTCCGAGGCGGTCAGCCCATCGGCGAGCGCAAAGGTGGGGGACATCCCTACAGCGATCGTCTCGGGGTCTCGTTCAGCGACCGCTGCTCCGACGGCGCTCCACTGTCCGGGCTCGGTGCCCGCGGGCACCAGGCTCGCGAACAGATCGGCCACGGCATAGCGGGAGACGGCGAACCGCTCATGCCGGGCGCCGTCGTCGAACCAGATCAACACGGTGCGACGGCGAGCCGACAGCCACGTCGACGGGAGCATCGTGCTCAGCACGGGATCCTCGGTGTACTCGCGCCCGGCGACGATCCAGCAGTCGATCCCTTCCCGACGCATCAACGCCGGCACGATCTCGTCGAGCCGGCGCCTCAGCAGCTCATCGTGGTGGCGGGCTTCATTACGGAGGTCGACCTTCATCAGGTCCAGGCTAGGGAGCCTATTCTCAATTCATGACATTCCGCACCGATTTGGCCGGAGAGCCGCTCGACAACGTGGCTCCGATCGATGGGGTCGGCTACCGCCGTTTCCGCGGTGATGAGGACTACGGCGAGATGGCGCGGCTGCTCATGGCGACGTCGCGTGCCGATGGCGGTTATCGCTATGAAACCGCCGAACGGGTCGCCAAGGGCTACGAGACCCTCTACAACTGCGACCCGTATGAGGACATGATCTTCGCCGAAGCCGATGGCAAGGTTGTGGCCTACAGCCGGGTGTTCTGGGAGAACCAGCTCGACGGCACTCGCTCGTACGGTGCCTTCGGATGGCTCGATCCCGATTTCCGGACGCGGGGCATCGGCACCGCGATGTACGAGGCCAACGAGGCCCGGCTGCGGTCGATTGCGGCGACCCACCCCGCGGATCTGCCCAAGAAGATCATGACGTATTCGGCGGCGACCGACGTGAGCGGGGTGCGCCTCTGCGAGAAGCACGGCTTTACGCCCGACATGTATCTCGCCGACATGGTGCGGCCGAACCTGGAGGACATTCCGGATGCGCCCATGCCCGAGGGCCTGGTCGTGCGCACGCCGACCGCCGACGAGTACCGCAAGGTGTGGGAAGCCGAGGTCGAGGCATTTCGGGATCACCACGGCGCGTCCGAGCCGCAGGAATCGTGGTTCGAGGAGTTCATGGCCGATCCCAACTTCGATCCGACACTGTGGCGGATCGGCTGGGACGGTGATGAGGTAGCCGGCTGCGTTCGGAGCTTCATCGACAAGGAACAGAACGAGGAGTTCGGCCGTCTGCGCGGCTGGACCGAGGACATCTCCACCCGGCGCAAGTACCGCCAGCGCGGCCTGGCACGATCACTGTTGTGCCAGTCCCTCGAGGCCGTCCGCGACGCCGGAATGCAAGAAGCGGCCCTGTCGGTCCACACCGACAGCCCGATGGGCGCATACCGCCTCTACGAGTCGGTAGGTTTCGAAATCGAACGCCGCGACATCTTCTACACAAAACCGATGTAGATGTGAGTGTCTCTCCCCCCGTTTGACGACGGAGTCGGGAAACGTTTGGGGGGAGTGGCGACGAGGGACGAGGAGCCGAGGGGGGTAGCAGAGGCGCGGGATCAACGTCTGGCGCCGCGCAGCAAGCTGTCCGCCGCGTCTTGGCTTCCCCCTCCGAGCGGCTCCTTCGTTGCCGCCCACCTCCCCCAGCCATCGTCCGCCTGGCGGCGTCCGACGGGGGAGGAGACATTCCTGTCGCCGTGTCCACCAGCGATGCGGCGCCCGTTAGCCTTACAGGCGTCTGGAGGGATGGCCGAGCGGACGAAGGCGACAGTCTTGAAAACTGTTGAGCCCCTTGCGGGGTTCCGTGGGTTCGAATCCCACTCCCTCCGCCATCTGAGCATTGCCATCGCGCGGGTTACATGGGCGCGCTCGGAAATGCGCAGCTGCGCCGTAGGGCGCCGGTTGCCCGGCTCGTGCTGGGCCTTGACAGGTTCGAATCCCACTCCCTCCGCGAGACGCCGAGGGCGTTCTCGCGGTGCGCCGGCTAGTCGATCGAGGCGTTGGCTTCCGCAATGCAGTCCTCGACCACGCCGGAGTCGGGGTCAGCATCGGGAACTCCCGACACGACGTTGACCTTGCCGCGTCCATCGAGCATCACATCCAGGTCGGAGATGTCGACTTCAGCGCGTTGCAGGCACTCCTGCAGAACCTTCTCGCTCGGCGTTACAGAGTTGCAGCCGGATAGCAACAGGCCGGCGAGGACGATGCCTGATGCCAGCTTCGGAGATGCCACGACGGCAGCCTACCGCCTGCAAGTGGACGGTCCGTGGGCGTACCATGCTCGCTTCGCCGACGAGGGAGGGCCGGATGGGACCGATTCACGACACGCAGCTGACTCCGTTGCTGTTCCTGGAACGGTCCGCCGCGGTTTTTCCCGACAAGGAGGCGATCACCTACGCCCGCCGGTCCTATACCTATGGGGAGATGGCGGAGGCGGCCACCCGCATGGCGCGGGCTCTCCAAGCCTCGGGAATCGACGCCGGTGACCGGGTGGCGGCACTACTGCCGAACGTCCCCGAGATGCTGCTGGCCCACTTCGCCGTCCCGCTGTTGCGCGCCGTTCTGGTTTCGATCAATACCCGATTGTCGGCTCCCGAGATCCGGCACATCCTCAACCACTCCGGGGCGAAGGTGCTCATCGTCGACACGGAGCTGGCGGCCGCTATTGCGCCCGTCCGAGACGAACTGGAAACCGTCGTCGAGATCGTCCACGTGGACGACACGGGGACACCATCACCAGTGGACTCGGTCGACTTCGAGGACTTCATGGCCAGTGGCTCGCTCGATCCGCTGCCCTGGACAGTCGACGACGAGGACCGCACGATCTCGATCAACTACACCTCGGGGACAACCGGCCAGCCCAAGGGCGTCATGTACACCCACCGCGGCGCCTACCTGAACTCGCTCGGCGAGATCATCCACAGCCGCCACTCGCCGGAGAGCGTCTACCTGTGGACGCTGCCGATGTTCCACTGCAACGGGTGGTGCACGACGTGGGCGGTCACCGCCATCGGCGGCCGCCACGTGTGCCTGCGTGCCATCGATTCCGACGCGGTGTGGCGCCTGATCCGCTCCGAAAAGGTCACCCACCTCAATGGGGCACCGACTGTGCTCGTTGGCCTGGCGAATTCCCCCGAGGCCCAGCCGTTCGATGGCACTTTCACGATCACGACTGCCGGGGCACCACCGAGCCCGACCATCATCTCCCAGATGACCGGCCTCGGGGCCGACATCATCCACGTTTACGGCCTCACCGAGACCTACGGCCCGCACACCCTGTGCGAATGGCAGCCGGCTTGGGAGGGCGAAGCCGCCGAAGACCGGGCCCGTCTCATGGCGCGCCAGGGCGTGGCCTACGTCATTGCCGACCCGATCCGGGTTGTCGACGAGAACATGAACGACGTTCCCCGCGATGGCGAGACGATGGGTGAGGTCGTGATGCGGGGCAACAACGTGATGAAGGGCTACTACGCCGATCCCGAGGCGACCGAGCACGCCTTTCGCGGGGGATGGTTCCACAGCGGAGATCTCGGTGTGTGGCACCCCGATGGCTACATCCAGCTGCGGGACCGGTCCAAGGACATCATCATCTCCGGCGGCGAGAACATCTCGACGATCGAGGTGGAACAGACCATCGTCAGCCATCCGGCGGTGCTCGAGGTGGCGGTCGTGGCGGTCCCTCACGAGAAGTGGGGGGAACGGCCCAAGGCGTTCGTGGTGCTCAAGCCCAGCGAGTCGGCCAACGGCGATGACTTGATCGCGCACGTGAGGGACCGCCTGGCGCATTTCAAGGCACCGGACGCAGTCGACATCGTCGACGAGCTGCCCAAAACGTCGACCGGCAAGATCCAGAAGTTCGTGCTGCGCGACAAGGAATGGGCCGGCTACGAGAAGCGGGTGAATTAGCCCTTGTTGGGGTCTTTGATCACAAGAACGGGGGCGGGGGACAAGCGCACCAGCTTCGTGCCGGTGGAACCGAGCAGGCCTTCGAAGCGCCCGTGCCCGTGACTACCGATCACGAGAAGCCCTACATCGTGGGACTTGACCCTGGCGAGGACGGTGCGGGCGGTGCGGTTCTCACTCGTGGCCCAGGAGCCCTTTGCGGGCACGCCCTTGTCGAGGAGCGCATCGACGATGGGCTGCGTTCTGCGGCGGGCTGAAGTCGCCAACGCCTTGAGCACTGGTTTGTCGCCGTGGAGCGTCTGAGGGCCGCTGGGTTTCGCCAGCTGCTCGGCGGCCCGATCTCCGAGGCCCTGGGCCGCCTCGAGGGCGATCTGTGAAGCTGATTCGATACCGCTGTCGCCGAGCCCGCGCAGAAACTCGGTGGGGACGTTGACGGCGGTGAACACCTCAACGGTGTCGCCGTCCGAGTAGAAGCGGGCGACACAGTCGGATGCGAGATCTGCGCTGAGAACGCCGTCGGTTGCCACCAGAATATGCATGCGCGAGCCTTCCTCGTCGCCACGGACTCCGCGGCGCCGCTCCTTCTCGAGATCCATCTCCGCGCTGTCCTGCACGGCGCCGGGCACAAACTGCGGCCTCCGGAATATCCCCCGAATGAAGCGACCAATCCGATTCAACATGGCCGCACCCTACCCGACACCGCCGTGCGGCGACGGCTGCGCGGACGGCGACCGTGCGTCGATCCCACCGTCGCGAGCAATGGTCATGTACC
>CAMYIJ010000091.1 GCA_947258375.1 uncultured Acidimicrobiaceae bacterium | reverse complement strand
GTACCGCTTCGTGCTGCCTTCTTTGTAGTCGGCCCTCGTAGTCGGCCCTTTTGAGTCGGCCTCGTAGTCGGCCTCGTAGTCGGCCTCGTAGTCGGCCTCGTAGTCGGCCTTATCCCGGCTCGGATCGCCGGCTGCGATGCTTGGCAGCACACCAACACGAGTAACAGTTCGCTACTAACCAGGAGGAATCCTATTACAACCAGGGAACCGAGAGTCAACGACCGGATTCGCGCCAAAGAGGTGCGGCTGGTTGCTCCCGACGGCGGGCAGATCGGCATCAAGTCGATCGATGAGGCCAAATGGCTGGCGCAAGAACTGGGTCTAGACCTGGTCGAGGTAGCAGCTGATGCCCGGCCGCCGGTGGTACGCATGATGGACTACGGCAAGTTCAAGTATGAGCAGTCCGTCCGCGATCGTGCGGCTCGCAAAAAGCAAACCCGAACCGTTGTCAAAGAGGTCCAGTTCCGCCCCAAGATCGGGGACAGCGACTTCGAGGTCAAGCGGCGTCGGGTGGAGCGGTTCCTGGCTGATGGAGACAAAGTCAAGTGCACTCTGCGCTTCCGTGGTCGTGAGGTCACGCACCCGGAACTGGGGCGCCAGATCCTCGAGCGGCTCATAGAGAGCCTCGGAGAACTGGCAGTCGTCGAAACGATGCCGAAGTTCGAAGGGCGCCAGATCACGATGGTGCTCGTGCCGGGCAAGACCCCGAAACCCGAGGCCGACGAGGGTGATGCGGAAGCCGGGGCCGGCACCGTGCAGGAGCAGGCGCCACAAGAGACAGCAGTTGAAGAGACAGTGACAGAAGAAGTGGCCGCTGCCGAGCCGGCAGCGGGCCAAGATGAGAAGTCTGCGGAGCCAATTCCAGCAGACGAGGAGTAATCGTGCCGAAGCAGAAGACACACAAGGGTGCCGCCAAGCGCTACAAGGTAACGGGCCGGGGCAAGATCACCCACAACGGTGCCTGGCGTGGCCACAACCGGCACAAGAAGAACGCGCGACGCTGGAGACGGGTCGCCGGAGACAAGACGCTCACCGGGGGCGACGCCAAGCGCGCGGCCCGCCTATTGGGTCGCTAGGAGAGAACGATGGCACGAGTCAAGCGAGCCGTAGGGTCGCGCAACAAGCGCAAGAAGGTCATGGAGCGCGCCTCGGGATACACCGGGGCAAGAAGCCGTCGATATCGCACCGCCCGCGAGCAGACGATGCACTCCATGCAGTACGCATACCGCGATCGGCGAGCGCGCAAGGGTGACTTCCGCCGGCTGTGGATCACGAGAATAAACGCCGCGGCTCGTCAGAACGGCACAACGTATTCGCAATTGATCGCCGGCCTCAAGGCCGCCGAGATAGAGGTGGATCGCAAGATGCTTGCTGAGATCGCCGTCAGCGATCCGGCCGCCTTCACTGCGCTCGTCGAGGTCGCAGGAGCGAGCTCCGAATAGCGGCGATGATCGAATCGACCCGCAACCCGCGGGTGGTTCGAGCGGGCAAGCTCCATCGCGCCCGTTATCGGCGCGAGACGGGCGTTACCCTCCTGGAAGGGCCCAACGTCATAGAGGGCGCGCTCTCGGCCGGTCTTGTCCCGGAACTTGTGTTCACGCTCGACCGTGATGTGCTGGCCGAACGGGCCGCGGACGCCGGAAGCGAAGTCGTATCCGTTTCAGAAGCGGTGATGAACAAGCTGGCGGGCACCGAGAACCCCCGGGGACCGGTCGCGATCGCCGCGGTTCCGGATTCCGGTCAACTCGCGCCCGAGGACACGATTGTGCTCTGCGCCATCAGCGATCCCGGAAATGCCGGGACGCTCATCAGGTCGGCTGCCGCATTCGGCTTCCAGGTGGCCGCCACCGCCGACACGGTCGACCTGTGGAGCCCGAAAGTGCTGCGCGCCGCGGTTGGGGCCCACTTCGCCACTCGCGTCGTCACGGGAACTGCTCCGGATGCAGTGGCCGCCGCGGGGATCGTCCTGGTGGCTCTGGTGCCTGCCGACGACGGAAGCGGCGATCCCGGGGAGGACGAGCGCCCGATCGGTCTGATGGTCGGCAACGAAGCCCGTGGCTTGTCTCCGAAGCTTCTCGAGGCCGCAACGGCGACTCTCACGGTGCCGACGTCCGGGGCCGTTGAGAGCCTCAACGCGGCTGTTGCCGGAAGCATTGCCATGTTCGCCATCGCGCAGGGCCGGTAAGGAGGCGCTGCCATTCTTGCCGTCACGAGGCTTGATCAATACCATGAGGTTCGTGACCACGACTAGCCGCCGCGACTTCGCATTTACCGGGCCCGACGCCCGGGCGTTGCTCGCTGCCTAGCCACAGTCGCGAACAGGAAACCGCCCGGGGCAGAACCGAAGCTCCGGGCGCTGCTGCGTTATGGAGTGTTTCCGCCGTTCCGAGGAAGCGATACATGAGCGAAGAAGACACCCAAGAACCACCGATCGATCTAGACGCCAAGCTGGACGAGATGATGCTCGAGCTGCGGCTGCCGGACGCGGCCGATCTGCAGCAAGAGCTGGATCGGGCTGCCGACTCCGAGCAGCTGGCTGAGTTCGAGCGGCGCCACCTCGGCCCGGACTCGGCAGTGGCCGGAGAGAAACGCAAGCTGGGCCAGATGCCGAACGAACACCGCCGTGAGGCCGGCCGCCGCATCAATGAGGTGTCCCGGGATCTGCAGGAGCGGGTCGCCGCCAGGCGGGCGGAAATCGAGACCCAGGAGCAGGCGGGACGCATCGCGGCGGAGGGAATCGATGTCACGCTGGATCACCAGACCTTCTCCGTTGGCGGGCTCCACCTGATTCAGCAGGTGATCGACGAGGTGTGCGATATCTTCATCGGCCTCGGCTACAGGATTGCAGACGGTCCGGAGGCTGAGCTCGCCTGGTACAACTTCGACGCGTTGAATACCCCGGCGGATCATCCGGGCCGCCTCGAGTCGGACACGATGTATCTCGACTACGGCAAGCCAGAGGACGAGATGTTGCTGCGGGCGCACACCTCTCCGGTTCAGGCGCGCTATATGGAGCAGCACGATCCGCCCGTCTACATCGTGGTGCCCGGCAAGTGCTACCGCAACGACACGGTTGACGCGTCACATCTTCCCGTCTTCTATCAGATCGAGGGGCTGGCAGTCGACAGCAACATCCAGTTCTCCGACCTCAAGGGAACGCTTGCCGAATTCGCCCGCCAGTTCTTCGGGCCCCAGACGCGGGTACGTCTGCGACCGCATTTCTTCCCGTTCACGGAGCCCTCGGCCGAGATGGATGCATCGTGTCCTGCCTGCGATGGCAAAGACTCGACATGCCGGTTGTGCGGCGGAACGGGATGGCTCGAGATGCTGGGCTGCGGAATGGTCGACCCGAACGTCTTCGAGGCCGTCGGGTACGACCCGAGCCAGGTGACCGGATTCGCGTTCGGTGTGGGCGTCGAGCGGCTCGCCATGGTGCGCTACGGCATCGACTCGATCAGGCATTTCATAGACAACGATCTTCGCTTTCTAGAGCAGTTCCCGGGGTAGGCAATGCACGTTTCACTTCAATGGCTCAAGGAGTACATCGACCTCCCCACCGGGGATCCCATCGAGCTGCGGCGAGCCTTCGACATGCTGGGTCACGCCGTTGAGTCGATCGAGGTTCTCGATGTCGACTGGACGTCCGTGCTGATCGGGAAGGTCCTGACGGTGGACGCCCATCCCGACGCAGACAAGGTGCGGGTAACGACCGTCGACGTCGGCAAGGAGGAGCCACTTCAGATCATCTGCGGGGCCTGGAACTTCGAAGCCGGGGCAGTCGTCCCGGTGGCGCTGCCGGGTGCGGTGCTCCCCGGAGACTTCGCTATCGGCTCCCGCAAGATCCGCGGCGTCGAGTCGCATGGGATGATTTGCAGCGAGCACGAGCTCGGCCTCGGCGAGGACGCTGCCGGCATTCTCGTTCTCGAGGAGGATGCTCCGATCGGTGCACCGTTCGAGTCGATACTCGAACTGCCGGACATCGTCTTCGAGTTGGAGATCACGAACAACCGCCCCGATGTGATGAGCATGGTTGGAGTGGCGCGCGAGCTGGCAGCTTGGTTCGACGTCGACTTCCGTGAGCCCGACGTGTCGCTGACTACGGTCCCGGGAGCCCCCGAGCTCGCGGTCTCGATCTCGGCACCGGACGGCTGCAACCGGTTCACCGCTCGTGAGGTGCGCGGGATCACGCTCGGCAAGTCGCCCCTCTGGGTGCGAGAACGTCTCCGCAAGGCGGGGGTGCGGGCAATCTCGAACGCGGTGGACGTCACCAACTATGTGATGATGGAGTTGGGTCATCCGTTACATGCTTTCGACATCGATTCGATTGCCGGAGGCACGCTCGACGTGCGATGGGCAACTGCGGGCGAGAGCCTCGAGACCCTCGACGGCAGCGTCCGCAACCTCACGTCTGAAGACCTCGTCATCGTCGACGCCGCTGGGCCGACTTCGATGGCGGCGATCATGGGCGGGGCGCGCTCGGAAGTGAACGATGCGACTGTCAACGTCCTCATGGAGGCGGCTCATTGGAACCCGCCGACCGTGATGTACTCGTCACGGCGCCACGATCTTCAGTCGGAGGCCTCGAAGCGCTTCGAGCGCGGGGTGGATCCCAACCTCTCGCCCCGGGCGAACGACCGGGCCTGCCGGCTCCTGGCCGAATTCGGCGGTGGTGAGGTCGTGGAGACGCAGATCGACATCGTGGCCAACGCATACTCTCCGGCGTCGCTGACCCTCGCGGTGAGCGAAGTGCAGCGCCTGCTGGGGGAGAGGTTCGATGCGGAGATGTCGGCCGACCTGCTCCGCCGTGTGCACCTGGACGTCGCACGGGACGGCGCATCGCTCGATGTCGTGGTTCCGACCTACCGTCCCGACGTCACCCGGCCCGCCGACTTGATCGAAGAGATCGCCCGCCTCGCCGATTTCGACACGTTCGATGCGACGCTGCCCACCGGCCCGGCGGGCGGTTTGTCGTCCGAGCAGAGCCGGACCCGCACTTTGCTGGCGACGCTCCGCGGCCTCGGACTGCACCAGGCGGTGAATCTGCCGTTCGTTTCGCCAGGCGAGCTCGAGGCCTTCGGCGGAGGTGTCACCGAGGTTGTCGCGGTGCGCAACCCGCTGCGTGACGACCAGTCCAAGCTGCGCCAGAGCCTGCTGCCGGGACTGCTGCGCAACGTGCGTGAGAACCTCAATCGAGGCGCCGGCGCGGTCGCGCTGTTCGAGACGGGCCGCGTCTTCTACGCCCGGCCGTGGCAGGACGATGCCCGCGTCCCGGACCAACCCGAACGAGTTGCGGTCGCGATTGCAGGCCCGCTCGGTGTGGCAGAGCTGGGCTCCCCAGCGCGCAACGCCGACGCGGCGACTGCGCATGCACTACTCACCGCGGTAGCCCGTCGTATGGGGCTGCACCTCGAGCGTGATGCCGCCCAACCTCCCGGATACCACCCGACGCGAACGGCCTCTGTGGAGTTGGCAGGAACCCCGATCGGATTCGCCGGTGAGCTCCACCCGGACATTGCGGCCGCTTTCGAAATCGACGTGCGGGTGGCGATCGCCGAGGTCGAACTCGGACCGCTCGTCGCGGCACAGCCGCGGATCGAGATGGCGCCCATCTCCACGTATCCCCACGTCGACTTCGACCTGTCCTTTGAGATCCCGCGGACCCTCGCGGGTAGCGATCTCGTGGAAGCCACCGCCAAGGCCTCGACCCTCGTCGAGAGGGTCACGGTGTTCGATGACTTCGTGCACCCGGAAAAGGGGGAGCGGTCGATCGCCGTCAAATACCGGCTGCGGGCGAGTGATCGAACTCTCTCGCGAGATGAAATCGAGGCCGAGCGCGCCGCGTTCGTCAACGCGGCCGCCTCCCGAGGGGCCCGACTACGCGGAGAATGACACCGGTCCCGTGGCTCGCAGGAGACATCCTCGACGTAGCGGCCGCTCTTCTCGGATGGCGCCTGGTCGGCGATCTCGATGGTGAGCGGGTTGTTGCCGAGATTGTCGAGGTCGAGGCGTACGCCGGAGAGACCGATCCGGCGAGCCACGCCTACCGGGGCCGCACCCCGCGCAACGGCTCGATGTTCGGGCCGCCGGGAACGCTATATGTCTACCGCTCCTACGGGATTCACTGGTGCATGAACGTGGTGGCCGGCGAGACGGGTGTGGCTCGGGCCGTACTGCTGCGCGGCGCCGAGATCGTTGAGGGTGTGGACATTGCGGCACGGCGGCGCGGCCGTGACGACCATCTAGCCGACGGCCCGGGCAAACTCACACAGGCGCTGGGAGTTTCGGACGCGATGGATGGTCACGACCTCCGCCGGGCGCCGCTGCGTCTGGTCGAACCGCGACGGCGGGCCAAGAGCTTCGTGACAGGCCCGCGGATCGGCATCTCCAAGGCCACCGACCGACCCTGGCGCTTCGTAGTGGACGACTGGGCAGATTGAGTTGCCCGGCGCGGCGTCTGATGTGGCTCCCGGGTTTGAGGGATCTGTTGCCGGACGTCAACCAGGGGCCCGTGTCCGGGAGCCCCGTCGGTGTGGCGCCCCCATCGGCGCCTGGCGGCGCCACTTCCCCCGCCGGGGGAAGACACTAGGTGGGTTCGCCCATGCGCCGCTTTGTTCGACCGGCTCGCGGCTATGGATTCACCCAGATGCGGACGGTTCTGTCGCTCACTGTGCCGCCGGACGGATCCTGTTTCCAGACGAGCCCGGACCGGCGCACGGCGTCCTCGGCAATCGATTCTGACTGTGTGATCACCTCGTAGACCCGGCCCTCTTCCTCGAGGCGGGCCATCGCCTCGGCTGTTGGAAGGCCCAGAACCCCGGGAACGGCGCTGCCGGGCTCGGGCCCGGCTACCTGCAGGGTCACCGTTGATCCTTCCGCGGCGGCAGAACCGACCGCCGGCGATACCCCGAAAACGGTACCCGGGGCAAGTGGGCTCGCCGGCACCCACTGCAATACCGTTTGATAGCCGTGCTCGGTCAGCTCGCCTACCGCCGAGGCAACGGGCCCCCCGACGACGTCGGGGATCGTGCCGGCACCGTGAGCACCCAGCCCCAGAGGATTGTGGATCGGGCAGACGACGCTGGGGGCCAGTTCACGAGGGACTTCGAGCGAGTTGACGTGCTCGCGCGGGCATAGGGGCCCGGCGAGGTAGCCGGTGGAGGTGTCGATGGCGACCGACGTGTTGCCGTCCGCCGAGGCTTCGGTCAGTTGCCCGTACGGCACACCCTCGAGCGCCTCAGAGGCAAAGCGGGCCCAGATCTGTGCCGGCCAGGTGCCCCCTGTGATCGTATAGGGCGTGCTCGGGTACTCGAGCGGGATGAGCGCATCGGGGAATCCCACCCACACGGCGGCAGTGATCTCGGGTGTGTAGCCCACGAACCAAGCATCGTGATGCTGCTGGGAGGTGCCCGTCTTGCCGGCGACCACACGACCGATGCGCGCCTGCTGGCCGGTACCCCGCCTCACGACTTCGGTGAGGGCCGCGGTCACCGCGTTGGCGACCGAGGTCTCAAGAGCCTGGGTAACGACTGGTATCGAGTCGAGCAGCTGATCGCCGTCGGCGTCCTCGATGCGGCTGACGAAGCGCGGTTCCACATGAACGCCACCCGTGGCGAAGGTGCCGAAGGCAGATGCCATCTCGAGCACCGAAACCTCCTGGGCTCCGAGAGTGACCGAGTGGTACGGGTTGAGCAGTGTCGTTATGCCGGAGCGAGTGGCCGTGTCGACCACACGCTCGGGAGAAATCGCGTCGACGAGGCGGGCGTACACGACATTGACGGAGTACACCGTGGCCTCGGTCACAGTCAGGTCGGGGAAGACGGCTCCGTTGTAGTTCTCGACGTGCCAGGGACCCGACGGAGTCGCGATTTCCACGCTCTGGCCACCCGGGACCACGTTGTCCAGCGACCATCCTGAGTCCAGAGCCGCCGCCAGGGTGAAAGCTTTGAAAGCGGAGCCGGCCTGGCGCCGCCCCTGGGTGGCCAGGTTGAACTGCGCCGACGGGTTGGTCTCGGAGTAGAAGTCACGACCTCCGATCAATGCGAGCACGTGCCCGGTGCGCGGGTCGATCGCCACCAGCGCCGCGCTCGGGGCGTCGCCGGTGATCACGTCTGCAACTGCAGCCCTGGCGGCGTCCTGGACCCGGGGATCGAGCGTTGTGTGGATCTCCAGACCGCCGTGGAACAGTCGTTGGTAGCGTTCCTCGACTGTTGCCCCGAGAGCCCGTTCGTCGAGCATGCGCCGCTTCACCTCCTCTGCGAAGTACGGATACTTCGCCCGGGTCCGCGCCACCGGGTCGACGAGCACCACCGGCTCGCTGCGAGCGGCTGCAATCGCCTCGGGTTCAGCCCACTCGAGTTCCGCCATCTTGTCGAGGACAACGCCCCTGCGGGCGATCGCCGCGTCGGGGTGCCGGCGCGGATCGGTGGCAGACGGTGCTTGGATCAGTCCGGCGAGTAGGGCGCTCTCCGCAAGAGTCAGGTCGCCGAGAGTTTTGCCGAAGTAGCGGTCGGCGGCCGTCCCGACGCCGTAGCTCCCGGCCCCGAGGTAGACCGTGTTGAGGTACCGCTCGAGGATCTCCTCCTTGGTGAATCCCTCTTCGAGCCGGATTGCCAATATGGCCTCTTCGACCTTGCGATCGATCGACACCTCCGAGCTGAGGGCAACGTTCTTCAGGTACTGCTGCGTGATCGTCGAGCCGCCCTCGACGACCTCGCCCGCATCGACATTGCGCACCAGGGCTCGCGCCAATGCGCGGGCATCGACACCATCGTGTTCCCAGAATCGTTCGTCCTCGATGGCAACGGTGGCGTTGATCAGATGGCCCGGAATCTCGTCGTAGGAGACCAGCCGGCGGTCCTCGCCGGCATGCCATTCAGCGATCACCGAGCCATCCGAGGCGTACACCGTCGTCGTCAGCGAACCGGAACCGATGCCGGGGTCCTCGAGCGGTTCCACGGCACATCCGGTCGCTATCAGACCCAGCGCGATCAGAGCGAGAATGAGGCGTCTCATTGAATCCCCAACGGTAAACCCTCCACGGCACCTGTGGCGGATTATGTCGCAGTTGGGACGGAGGCGGGAATACGAAGCGACCGGGCTAACCTCGCCGCTGTATGAGTGGCTTCCTTCCCGTTGAGCAACAGATTGCGATCCTGACCGACGGCATCGACACCTTGCTTCCTGAAGAAGGTCTGCGAGAACTGCTGGAGCTCGACCGTCCACTTCGGGTGAAGTTGGGTGTCGACCCCACGGCGCCCGACGTCACACTCGGCTGGGCCGTGGTGTTCCGGCTGTTGCGCCGATTTCAGGACCTGGGGCACATCGCGGTGTTGATCGTGGGCGATTTCACCGCGCAGGTCGGTGACCCGTCCGGCAAGAACGAGACCCGGCGGCGCCTCGACGCGACGGAAGTCGATGGTTACGTATCTCACACCATCGATACGATTCGCGAGCTGCTGAGCGTCGAGCGGTTGGAAGTCCGGCCGAACTCGGAATGGCTCGGGAGCATGGACATGAGTGACGTGCTCGAGCTGACGTCGAAGTTCACCATCGCTCGGATCATGGACCGCGATGACTTCACGAAACGGTGGGATCAGCACGAGCCGATTTCCCTGATCGAGTTCATGTACCCGTTGCTCCAGGCGATGGATTCCGTGGCGGTGGAGGCCGACATCGAGATCGGCGGCACCGACCAGTTGTTCAACCTCCTCGTAGGGCGCGATCTGCAGCAGCATCATGGGCAGCCGCCCCAGGCCGTCATGACGGTGCCACTTCTCGTCGGTACGGACGGCGTCAAGAAGATGTCGCAGTCGCTGGGCAACTACATATCGGTGAAGGATGAGCCGGCAGAGATGTTTGGCAAGACGATGAGCATTCCCGATGACGTCATGGAGCAGTGGTTTGTTCTGGCGGCCGGCTATAGCGAGCAGCAGGCCGGCGAGATCACCACTGACGTCGCGGAGGGCGAACGCCACCCGGGCGAAACCAAGCGGCTGCTCGCTCGCGAGATAGTGACTCTCTATTGGGATGCCACAGCCGCCCGGGAGGCCGAGGCTGCTTTCGATCTGGTCTTCAAGGCCAAAGGCACTCCGGACGAGATGCCGAGCATCCGGCTCGAATCCACTGAGGATGTCTACCTGCCCGCCCTGCTCGAATCGGCCGGGATGGTCGCTTCCCGCTCGGAGGGGCGCCGGCTGATACAGCAAGGCGCGGTGAAAGTCGACGGCGCCAAGCTCCACGAGGAATCGCTGAGCGCTGCGACCTTGACAGGACGCGTGATCCAGGTGGGCAAACGTCGATTCCTCCGGGTGGAGCCATGAGGCAGCGGCTGCGCGAGTTGGTCGCCTCGGGCCTCGTCGCCGTTGCCGTAGTGATCGTCCTGTGGTGGGTTCTCCGTAGGATCATCGGCCTGGTTCTATGGCTGGTGAATCTCGCCGTGATCGCGGCGGTGGTGATCCTCCTATTCGCCGCGGCGCATCGGCTGCGTAATCCGAAGCAACGCCGACCGAAACAGCGGCGAAGCTAACCCAGCCTGCGCATAACGAAGATCCGGCGCCCTTCACGCTCAGGCCATGTCAACTCCAGCGCAACCGCACCCAGCAGCATGAGGATGAGGCCGAAGGTCGTCACCGGAACCGGGTCGAACCCGGTCACCGGCAATTGCTCGGCCAGGCCGAAGTCGGCTGTGAGGAACGCGTCGTTCTCAGCCAGCGTGACGGTGAAGCTCCCCGCCGTCGTCAACGTCAGTTCGCTATCCACGGTGGCCATGTCGATCTCGACCCGGTAGTTGCCCGCGTCCAGCGCGGCGAAGAGGTAGAGCCCGTCGGCGTTCGTCGCAGTGGTGACGACCGCGTTGGTGTCGACATTGGTCAGCACGACGGTGACGCCCGTGATGCCGGCCTCGCCCGCATCCTGGATACCGTCCGCGTCGGCATCCAGCCAGACGGTGTCGCCCACGATGGCCGATGCCTGAACGATCGCCGCCTCCACGCTGGCGTCGTCCCAGTCGTCTCCGAGCCCGTCGCCCGGGACGGAGTCGACATCTTCCTGGTCGGCGGCGATCACCTCGGCGACGCAGATCCAGGTTCCGTCGGCGTCGACGGTCGTAGTGATTGCCAAGGCCACGCTGGCTCCGACGTCGAGGTCGCCGACCGTCCACACATTGGAAGTTGAGTCGAATGCCCCGTCACCGCTGTGGGAGACGTAGGTGAGCTGCGTCGGGCACGTGACCGCGACGGCGACGCCCGTGGCGTCATCGGGACCCTGATTGACGAGGTCGACCGTCCAGGTCGTCGTCTCGCCAACGCGCACCTCAATCGGGTCGGCAGTCAAGAGGAGCTCGAGGTCGATCAGTTCGCCGTCTCCGCCCGTGGTTGCGGTGACCGTAGCGTCATCCCAGTCGTCGCCGGCCCCGTCGCCCGGGACCGAGTCGACGTCCTCCTGGTCGGCGGCGGTGACTTCGGCAACGCACGTCCATTCTCCTGCCGCGTCAACGGTACTGGTGACCACAAGCGCTACCGAGGCGCCGACGTCGAGATCGCCGACCGTCCACACGCTGGTTGCTGTGTCGAATGGCCCGTCGCCGGTGTGCGAGACGTACGTGAGTTCCGCGGGGCAGCTCAGCGTGATGACCACTCCCGTAGCGTCGTCGGGACCCTGGTTGGTGAGATCGACGGTCCAATCTGTGGTCTCACCGACGAGGACCGCGGCAGGATCGGCGGTCAGCGTCAGCTCGAGATCGATCAACTCGCCGTCTCCCGTGGAAGTCAGCACGGCGTCGTCCCAGTCGTCTCCGGTGCCGTCACCCGGGACAGAGTCGACGTCCTCCTGATCGGCCGTCGACACTTCGGCGCTACAGATCCACTCACTCACGGTGTCGACGGTGACGACCATGTCGAGACTCACGGCGCCACCTACGTCGAGGTCGCCGACCGTCCACGTGTTGCTCGTCGGGTCAAAGGTGCCGTCGCCGCTATGCGAGGCGAAGGCGAGGTCCGGGGGACAGCTGACAACGACCGCGACACCGGTGGCGTCGTCGGGGCCCTGATTGACGAGATCGACGGTGCCGGTTGTGGTCCCGCCAACTGGGACTTCCTCCGGGTCGATGGTGAGCGTGAGCTCGAGGTCGATCAACTCGCCGTCGCCGGTGCTGCCGGTTACGACAGCGTCGTCCCAGTCGTCTCCGCCACCATCACCCGGGATGGAGTCGACGTCATCCTGATCGGCCATGGTCACCTCGGCCTCATTTACGAAGTCACCGACGCGGTCGACGCTGGTGACGATCTCGATCATCACCTGCTCTTCGGCCGGGATTGAGCCGATCGCCCATATACCGGACGAGGGGTCGAGGGTGCCATGACCGCTATGCGACACATAGGTCACGCCATCTGGGAGCACGTCGTGGACTTCTACTGAGGTGGCGTCCTCGGGGCCGCGGTTCGGTACGGTGATCGTCCACGTGACGTTTTCGCCGACCGGGACGGCAAGCGGTGAGACCGTCTTGACGAGTTCGAGGTCGATTCCACCGGTGCTTTGGAACGCGACAGCGTTCGGTGTGCCGAGGAGAGCCATCAGGGAGAGAGCCGCCCACAGTGCAAAGACGCGGCCGAAACGGTTACGCGCGGACAGAGATGCGCCAGCTGCCTTCAATCCAGACTCCTCAATTAGGGTCGAGCGCCCACTCGACGTGGCGGGCCGGCAACTCGCCGCCCCGCGCAGCCAATTACAGCAGCTATGACGCAGAGTTGCGAGGCATTGAAAACGGGGCCCCCAAATGAGGCCCCGTCTGATTCAAGCGTGTCGTGTGTACGTGTCGTGTGTACTAGTTATCGCCGTCCGGCGTGCCTGCGTCGGAGTCCGGAGGGGACTCGTCCGGGATGTGCTCTCCAGCGGCTACGACCTCCTCGGCTCCTTCATCGACGACCCCTTCGACTTCCGCAACGACGGCGTCGGCTTCCTCGGCTTGAGCTTCGAGGATCCTGTTGCGGATCCCGGCGCGGCGTTCGTAGTAGTTGTCCTCCTCGAGGAGCACGTGCACGGTCCCGGTGGACTGGATGTCGGTGCCGGTTGTCTCTGTTCCGGTATCGGCCGGCGCCGGAATTGTTTCGGCGGCGGCAGCCTCGAGCTGGTACGCGGCACGGGCCGCTTCTTTGGAATCCATGTCCGAGGGTGGAGGCGTCGGGACGAAGGCCTGGGTATCTCCGAGTGACTCGCCGATTCCCTTGAGGTTCGACAGCTCCTCGGCAGCCACGGCCGTGAAACGGTTGAGCCTGGTCTCCATGTCGCCGATTGTGCCCTGGAGCCGATTCAGGTAGCTGCGACGCTGGGCTATCTCGGCGTCGAGGTCGGCCTTCTCGGCCTTACTCTCAGCGCGCAACGTGGCGGCTGCTTGCTCGGCGACCTTGCGTGTTGCGGCTGCTTCCTGCTCGCCCTTTTCGATGATGCTGGCGACCTTCGCCTCTGCGGCAGCGCGCATCTTCTCTGCTGCCTGGCGAGCGTCCGTCAGCTGCTTCTCAGCTTCATCGCGGTCGGCGTCGGCTTCGCTACGCTTCAGCTGGCTGTATTCATCGGCCTCGCCTCGTTTGGCGTTGGCCTGCAGCGCGGCTTCCTCAGTGACCGAAGCCGCCTTGGCCTCGGCTTCCCTCACCCGGCGATCGGCCTCCGCCATTTGACTGTCGACGGTCGACTTGGCGTCCTCGACGATGCGGCTCGCTTCTTGAGTCGCATCGTGGCGAACCTGGGCGACGTCCCGCTCGGCGACGCCGCGCAATTCGGATGCCTGGCTCTGAGCGGCCGTCACGATCTCGCTGGCCCGCTCGGTGGCGGCGGCCTCTTCGTCCTGAATCGAGGTGCGGTGTTGCTCGAGCTCGGCCGCCATCTTGGAGCGCGCCTCAGCGAGGGTCCGCTCGGCCTCGCCTTTCATCCCGGCTGAATCTTGTTGGGCCTTCTCCAGGGCTTCGCGCGAGTCGCGGGCGCTCTGGGTGCGGATCCGGTCGGCCTCTTCCTCGGCCTCGGCGCGCGCGGTGCGGGCATAGGCGAGGCGTTGCTCGGCCTGGTCCTCTGCCTGCTGCAGAATCGCCCGGGCCTTGGATTCGGCCTCGGAGCGAAGCGCCTCGATCTCAGTGGTTGCCGCGCTCAGCAATCCGTCTGCTTCGCCGGTGGTCGCGGCGCGGGTGGCCCGCGCCTCTGCGATCTGTGCCTGAGCATCGGCTGCTGCCTGGGCGCGGATCCGATCGGCCGCGGTCTGTGCCTCGGCCAGCATCTGCTCGCGTGTCTCGCGAGCGTCCGCCAGGATGCGGTCGAGGGACTGCTCTCCCGGATTTGTATTCTCGAGGCGCTGGTTCAGCTTGTCGATTTCGCCCTGGTAACCCTCTGAGCTGCGCTTCAATTCAGCGATCGTGGCTTCGAGTGATTGGGCATGTTCGACGGCCTGTTGCCGAAACGCGTCGACCTCGTCCGGGTCGTAGCCGCGTCGCACACGTGCGAACTCGGTTGCCGAGAGGCCGCTATCCGAAGGATCCATTCCGTTTCGCCTACTTTCTCATCGATCCCCACCGCACCACAGCGCGGCCAAATCACCTTGGACGCTCGATGATACGAGCGGTACCCGCCACGCGCCAACAATAGGGCCCGGCGCGCGCACGTCATTTCCATCGGTCGCTCGCGCAGCGTACTGAACTTGTCATCCGCGAGAATTCTGTGCTAATGTCCTCTTCCCTGCGCCGGTACGCCGCGCGCAAACTACGGGCTCCTTGACAACTAAACAGCGTGTCAAAAGCCAGCATGCGCTTGGCTCTGTTCTCAACGCACGGTTCGCCGTGCTTTGCGGGATTGCAGCCGGGCGTCATGTAAACAAATCGGCTGAACCACTCGCTCTCGCAAGTTTCTTGTGGAGGCGCGAGTAGCCGGGACCCCCGTCCCTGGTTCGGCCACGTGTCCGCTCACGGCAGCCTTTTCGGGTTAGGCCGGGGGCGCGACACAACCTTTGAACTGACTCCCTCGAGACTGGTGCCTTCACGGCACCAGGATCAAGGAAGAACAGTGGTTCAAACTTTCGATGGAGAGTTTGATCCTGGCTCAGGACGAACGCTGGCGGCGTGCTTCATGCATGCAAGTCGAGGGAGAACCATTTCGTTCGTAAGATCGAGATGGGGAAACCGGCGAACGGGTGCGTAACACGTGAGAAACCTGCCCTGAAGACCGGGATAGCCCAGGGAAACCTGGATTAATACCGGATACCTTCTTTGGACCGCATGGTCCGATGAAGAAATGGATTCCGCTTCAGGATGGTCTCGCGGCCTATCAGCTTGTTGGTGAGGAGAGGACGATCAGCCACACTGGGACTGAGACACGGCCCAGACTCCTACGGGAGGCAGCAGCAGGGAATATTGCACAATGGGCGCAAGCCTGATGCAGCAACGCCGCGTGCGGGATGAAGGCCTTCGGGTTGTAAACCGCTTTCAGTAGGGAAGAAAATGACGGTACCTACAGAAGAAGCACCGGCCAACTACGTGCCAGCAGCCGCGGTAACACGTGGGGTGCAAGCGTTGTCCGGATTTATTGGGCGTAAAGGGCTCGTAGGCGGCTTGACAAGTCGGGCGTGAAAACCCGGGGCTTAACCCCGGGACGCCGTTCGAAACTGTCATGGCTAGTTTCCGGTAGAGGTGAGTGGAATTCTCGGTGTAGCGGTGAAATGCGCAGATATCGAGAGGAACACCAGTAGCGAAGGCGGCTCACTGGGCCGGTAAAGACGCTGAGGAGCGAAAGCGTGGGGAGCAAACAGGATTAGATACCCTGGTAGTCCACGCTGTAAACGTTGAACACTAGGTGTGGTGGACAGATCCATGTCTGCCGTGCCGAAGCTAACGCATTAAGTGTTCCGCCTGGGGAGTACGGCCGCAAGGCTAAAACTCAAAGGAATTGACGGGGCCCCGCACAAGCGGCGGAGCATGCGGCTTA
>CAMYIJ010000090.1 GCA_947258375.1 uncultured Acidimicrobiaceae bacterium | reverse complement strand
CTGCAGCGGGGCGTTCAGATACGTCACCAGAGTCGAGTCGGTCGGGCGCAGCGAGCGGATCGGGCCCAGGTAGTCGGAATCGGAATGGTGGAAGACGGCGATGAACCGGGTGAGCCCGCCCTCGACGAGTAGTTCGTACATGAGGTCGGCATCCTGAATCCCCGACTGGGGGCGAGCGCTGGGGTGATTGTCGATCTTCACCGCGATCGGGCGGCGCTCCAGCGTCTCCGGCGTCTCCACATCGAGGCCGCTCAAGGGCGATGGGTTCTGCGGGCCGAGCGTGGTCGTGGTTGTTGAGCTCGTCGAAGTGGTAGTCGTACTGGTGGTCGTGGTCGCGACTGTGGTGGGAACGGGTGGCAGTGTCGTGATTGCCGCCGTCGTGGTGGTCGCGTCGCTATCACCGCCGCAGGCTGCTGCGACCAGGGCGAAGCTCGCCAGCACGGCTGCGGTCTTGATCGATCTCACGGCGGGAGTGTATACCTTGTGACTCATGAGCCTTCCCTTCGTGGCTCGGGCCGTGTTGCGGCGGGTTTCGTTAGCGTGTGGTTATGGATCGAGTTGAATATGTGTCGGCCGAACTGGCCGCTCTTGCCAATCCGGACCATGCGGTTGCGATGGCGGCGTACATGAAGACCGACATGCCTTTCTTCGGCGTGAAACGGCCGGACTGTTCGCGAATCTTCAAGGAGGCCATGCGGCGGTACCCGGTGGCCACCCGGGCCGACTACGACCGCGGGGTGCGTGAATTCTGGGCGCGACCGCATCGTGAGGAGAAATACATGGCGGTCAGCCTGGCCAGGGCGGTTCCCCGCTACATCTCACCCCCCAGCCTGCCCCTGTATCGCAAGCTGATTGTCGAAGGTGCCTGGTGGGATTTCGTCGACGACGTCGCGGCTCACCTGGTTGGGACCCTTCTGCTGGAGCATCGGGACCGGATCGCCCCCGTCATGGAGGAGTGGATCGACCACCCAGACATGTGGCTGCGTCGCACTGCTCTGCTGGCCCACCTGCGTCACAAGGATCAAACGGATGAGGAGACCCTGTTCGATCATTGCCTGCGGCGAGCCGAGGAGCGCGAGTTCTTCATACGGAAAGCGATCGGATGGGTCCTCCGCCAGTATGCGAGGACCGCACCCGATTCCGTCAAGGAGTTCGTGTTTGCGCATCGTGACGCGTGGTCGGGTTTGACCTTTCGTGAGGCAACAAAACATCTTGGCATCGGCTGAGCGGCCTGGAGCCACTCGAGGTCCAGGTCCACAGAGCTTGCGAGTTCCTCAGTTAGGCTCCGGCGCGGCTGTCGAGCGGCGACGATAAACCGATCAGTGGCGGCGCCGGCGAGCCGATAGTTGTGACGGTAGTGACCCGATAGTGGAGGATTCATGCGTCGGCTGGTGGTGCTTGGCATGGCAGTGGTCTTGTTGGCCGCAGCCTGTGGTGGTGACGATCTGAGCGGTGACGATCAGGAGGTCGCGGACGCCATTTTCGATCAGATGATGGCGGACGCCGAGCCCGAGGATCCGTTCGGGGAGACGGAGGCGCGCTGCTTTGCCGACGGGGTGGTTAGCGGCATTGGCGCCGACGACCTCGCCGACATCGGCATGACTGCCGAGGCCATTCGGGCCGGGACTGACCCGACGGATGTCGACATGACGGACGAGCAAGTCGACATCATGACGGACCTGATGGTCGAATGCATCGACTTCCGGTCCGTCCTGATCGACCAGTTCGCTGAAGAAGGCATCTCCGACGAAGCGGCCGAGTGCCTGTCAGATGGTATTGACGACGACCTCATCAAGGCCTTTGCCAGGGCAGAAGTATCAGGTGACGGGACCGACCCCACAGAGGATCCAGCCCAGGCGGAGAAGTTCTTCAGCGTCATCACGGAGTGTCTCAGCTTCGAGGATCTCGGCGGATAGAGATGGCGTCGGTTCCGTAAGCCGTGTCCGGCTAGCGTCCCCGCCATGCCGCCGCCGGCTGGAATCTTCGAGTATTTCGCCGACCTTGCCCCGGCAGGGCGCGGGCCGCGATGGAACCACGCGCCTGCCGAAGGAGACTTCGCGTCCATTCCATGGCCCTGGGAGCTGACATCCGATGACGGCGGGGCGCTCGTGGTCGAGACCACCGCTCCCGGTCTCGGGCACTTGTGGAGCGCCGCGCGAATCCATGGGTCCCGGGACTTCCTCCGACTCGGTTGGGGGTTCATCTCAGGCACGTGCGAGATCGACAGTCGGGCCACGAAGGTCTTTGTCCCGGTCGCTTCAGTGCCGGTGCGGTTGCGCCGGGATCCGGGGGACCACCATGACGATTCCTATCAGATTGTCGCCGACGCCGACTTCGCAGTGCCGGACTCGCTGTTCCCGGATCACACGACGCGGCATCGCCTCAACAAGCAGCTCGACGATCTGGTGATCGAAGCGCTCGCGCGGGGCACATCCGGCCTCGCCTGGGAGCGCGTTCAGCCGTTCGTCGATCTGTTCTGCGAGGAAGCGGGCCTTCCCCATATCCCGAGCGTGCTTCCGGTGGACTCAGCGGTTGCGCCCACCGGCGACCCGGTCTCGATTCATCCCGGCCTGGCCGTCTACGCAGCCCGTGATCGGAGCGCCATCAACCTGGAGTCGACCCTGCGCGCGTGGTCTCGAGAGAAGCTGAATCAGTCCGCGCTGTCCGAGCTGTACGCCGACCGAGCTTCCGCGGCGGCACCCGACGTGGAGGGTGCGGTGGCCAATTCCCTGCCGCTCAACCGAACCCAGGAGGAGGCGATCCTCATGGCGCGGGACCAGCGGATCTCCGTTCTCTCCGGACCACCCGGCACGGGAAAGACCCATACCGCGGTCGCCCTGGCCATCGACCAGATTGCCCACGGTAACTCGGTGCTGATCGCCGCCCAGTCCGACGACGCCATTGATGCCGTCGAATCTCTGCTGACCAGGTACTCGAGCCCACGGCATGTCCGGTTTGGATCGAGAACGTCCCGCAAAAGGATTGCCGCCGAGCTATCAGAGGGTCTTCGAGCGTACGCCGGAGTCGTCCGGTCGCCGGCGATTCGCGGACTTGAAGGGATTGAGGCAGAGCTCCAGCAGACGCAAAGATCGGTGCGCCGCCGTCTCGAGATCGAGGACGGCTTCGTCCGAGCTCTCGCCACCCGGTCTGAGAACTCGTGGTGTCTCGCAGACGCCCCCGGTTTGAGTCAGGTTCTGTCATCTCGTGATGCGTCGAACCAGGTGCGCCGGATGTGGAGGCGCCTCGATAGCGGTACCGGCGGCCTCTTCTCGTCTTTCCGCCGAGCGCTGACGGAGCGCCGGCTGGCTGCGATCCTCGGGGTCGCCCCGTCACAGTTGAGTGAATTGACCTACCCCGTGATGGCGCTCATCGACGCGGAGGACGCCGTGCGGGCCGGCCAGGCTGCTTCCGCCCACCGCATTGAGGAGGCGTTTACTGCTCTGGAGGAATCGGGGGAGAGGGCGATGGGCCTATTTGGACGGCACCTCGAGGCGACGCGGGCCGGCCACACATGGGCGCCCGGGGCGTCCCGCGCACTTTCCCTGCTCGCCACGGCACTTCGCTCTGGACAAGCGGCGCGACGCGCTGCCCTCCAGAAGATCGAAATCCGGGCCGCCCTCGGCGCGCTACCGCTGTGGATCGGCACCTTGGCCGAGATTGACGATGTCCTGCCGATGCGGCCGGCGATGTTCGACGTCGTAATCATCGACGAAGCATCCCAAGTGAACCAGGTGCGCGCTGCGACCGCGTTGGCGCGGGGGAGGCGCGCCGTGGTCATCGGCGATCCCCAACAGCTCCGCCATGTCAGCTTCGTCGGCGACGAGCGAATGCGAGCCGCCGCGGAGAAGTCGGCCCTCACTGATTCGTTGCCGCTGCTCGATGTACGTCGCAATAGCTTGTTCGATGTCGCGGCCGGCAACACTCCTGTTGTACAGCTCACCGAGCATTATCGTTCGACGCCGCATCTGATCACCTTTTCGAGCCGTCACTTCTACGGCGATCGGTTGCGCCTCATGACGGAACACCCGTCTGTCTCGCAGCGCGACGTTATCGATGTCGTGCGGGTGGCGGGGAGTCGCGACCGGTCGGGCGTCGTGGCCGAGGAGGCTGAGCGGATCCTGGGGTTGGTGGCCGAGCGAGCGGCCGCGGGCTTTCGCTCTGTCGGCGTGGTGACGCCGTTCCGCGCCCAGGCTGATGCCATGGAGCGCCTCGCCCGGGAACGCTTCACTCCGGACGAGATCGAGGATCTCGACTTGCGGATAGGAACCGTCCATGGGTTCCAGGGCAACGAGCGCGATCACGTCTTCGTGTCGCTTGCCGTCGATCCGTCCGATCTGGGTCCGTTGCGTTTTGTCGAAGACCCCAATCTGTTCAACGTCATGGTCACCAGGGCTCGCGCCGGACTCACGCTCGTGATGTCGACCGATCCGGAAGAACTGCCCGAGGGCTTGTTGCTCAGCTATATCCGGCATGCCGCCGCATCCCCGACGGGACCGACCTCGCGTCCGAGCCGGGGTGACGATTGGAGATCGGCAGTCGCCGCGGCATTGCGACCGTTTGGCCTCCAGATGTGGGAGCACTACCCGGTGGGTGGCTATACGATCGACATCGTCATCGGGGAGGGCGTCGACGCCATCGGTGTCGAGTGCGGCATACATCCCGACGGGGTGGACGCCCACCTGGCTCGTCACTCTGCACTGCGTCGGGCGGGCTGGTATCTGATCGGGGCCATGGAGTCGCGCTATCTGGCGCGGCCCGAGGACGCCGCTGAGTCGATCGTTCACAAGATAGTCCAGCGTCGCGGTCCGGCGACCCTCTAGAGCGCCCCGAATGAGCCGGGAGGCCAGTAGCGCCAAACGGCTTTGCGGACCCCGGTGAGCGAGATCGGCCCCGAGGATCGACCGTCTCCGGAAGACAGTTTGCGATTGTCGCCCAGGGTGAAGACCGACCCCGGGGGAATCGCCCACTCCCCGTCGGGCAGAGTCGGGCCGTCCGCCCAGGCCTCGGCAAGAACGGCGCCGTCGATGGCTACCTGCCCGGCGGCAATCGATACGCTCTCTCCGCCGAGTCCTACGGCCCGCTTCACCAGATAGCGATCCGGCATCGTCGGGTCCGGGTAGATGACGATGGCGCCTCGCCGGACCGAAGTAGCCATCGTTGCGATGAGGTAGTCGCCCCGCTCCAGGGCCGGCTCCATTGAGGATTCGGCGACCTCGAAACGGGTGAGCCGCCCTTTGAGGGCGGCGGCCGCGGTGGCGGCCAGGGCGGCCGCCAGAGCAAGTTTGGCGCCGCGGCTCGATGTGGGTCGGAGAGCCATCGCCGGAATGATGCCAGGTTTTATGGTGGGGCGCGATGCAATCCCGACGGCGTGGCTGCGGCGGACTCGAGGGGACGCGAGACGTGTAGGGTCAGGAGGCGCAACCAAGAACGTTAGGTGGAGGTACCTATGGGTCTTTTCAAGCCGAGCCGAGTAGCTCATGCTCACTGCGACCTCTTTTGTGGGGTCTACGATCCCGCCCAGGCCATGATCGAAGCGAAGTCAGTGCTCAACTGCTGCACGAAGTACCACGGGTCTGATGATCCGGTTTTCCGCGATCGTTGCATTCTGGTCAAAGAGGAACGTGCCGAGCTGGTGAAGCATCACCTGTCGGTGCTGTGGACGGACTTCTTCAAGCCGCCGCACCTCGAGCAGTTCCCCCAGCTCCACGAGCTGTTCTGGAACGCGATCAAGCAGGCAGGCGAGGCGAAGAAGTCGGTTGATCCTGCGGTCAGCGAGAAGCTGATCGAGCTGATCACGGAGATTTCGGACATCTTCTGGCAGACCGAGGCCTCCAAGGCTGCGGGGGTCTACTCACCCGCATAGGACTCATCAGCCAGATCTACCGAGGCCGTCCGGTGCTGCCGGGCGGCCTCTTTTGTTCACGGGATGGCGGAGTTCACGGGATCGATTGGGGAACCCGCTTGTTCTTGGTGAGTTCGTAAAGCCCGCGAGCCATAGCCACGGCGACCATGGCATACACCGCGACGGCCGCCAGCAGCGTGACCAGCGACGCCAAGAATCCGGTGCCCAGGGCGCTTTCGAGGCCCCAGGCGGTGGCCCAGGCGGCGACGCCCCCGCCGACTGCGAGTGGCAGCGCTCTGCCGGCACCTTCGAGGATCAAGCTGATGCGGCCGCGATGGTCCGGGTCGCGGTACCACAGGATTCCAAGTGCAACCGTGTACGCGCTGAGCGAGATGACGCTCGCGGCGGCGACGCCTTCGAGCCCGAACGTCCTCTGCATCGCCCAGTAGACAGGAATGGCGAAGGCCGTGGCGGCAGAACCGACGGCGACGGGGGTCCACATCTGGCGGCGGGCGTAGAACGCCCGGTTGAGCACCTGGAGCCCTCCCCACACCGGAATCGCCAGCGCATAGAAGAAGAGGGCGCCGCCGGCGGCGATCGTGTCGTCCGGCTTGAACGCGTTGCGCTCGAACAGCACCCGGATCGTGGGAACGCTGAGAGCTGCGATGACCCCGGCCGCCAGCACTGAAAGCGCCAGCACCCATCGCAGCGTCTTGTCCACCGTGTCCGCCATCAGCCTGGTCTTGCCTTCGGCGAAGAGGCGGGCGAGGAACGGATACGCGGCGACACCGGCGGCCTGGGCCACTACGCCGATCGGTACGAACATGGTGCGCCGGGCATAGAGAAGGTGGGTCTGGGCGCCGTCGCCGGCCAGGCCGCCGAACGTCGACATGAACGTCTCGTCGAGCACGACGATCGATTGGCCGATCATGAGCGGCAAGGCGATGGCGATGTATGTGATCAGCGCCGGATGGCGCCAGCTCGTGCCGAGATAGAGCCTCATACCGATCCGGCGCGCTCCCCACCACTGGAGAGCGAAATTGCCGGCAAACGCCCCGGCGAGAGCCCCCCAGATGAACCCTTCCGGGTCGGCGGCTCCTGTCGCCTGGGCATAGGCAAGCCCGCCCGCGATGATCCCGAGGTTGTAGATGATGGGGGCGATCGTCGGGATAGTGAAGTGGCCTTTGGCGTACTGCACGGCAGAGAACAACGCTCCGAGAACGAAGAAGATCTGCGCCGGGAGCACGATCCGCGTCAAGCGGACCGTGGCAGTGATCTGGGCGGCGGTGAACTCCGGGTAGATCGTGTCGATGATCCAAGGGGTCGCGACGTAGCCGATCGCGACCAGGCCGACGATGCCCATGGCGATCGGCCGCAGGACGGCAGACAGCGCCACCCAGCCTCCCTCCTCGTCATCGTCTGCCAGGTACTTGGCGAAGATCGGGATGAACGTGATCGACAGGAAGCCGCCGGCCAACAAATAGTTGAGGAAGTCAGGTATGCGGAAGGCCGCCACGTATTGGTCGGTGATTCCATCGGCGCCGAGCAGTCCGGCGAAGATGATTTCGCGGAGCTGTCCGAGAATTCGCGACAGCAGCACGCCGCCCGACACGATGAGGGCAGCCTTGCCGAGCCGGCGATTGAGGGTGGATTCGGTCACGATCTCTCCGCGACGGTGCGGCCTGCAAGGTAGCCAGCCTCCCGCCAAGAGCCCGGTAATGAATGCGTCAGGTGAGGTCCCGCGTCCGGAGGAGCCAGCCGGTGAACAGAATCGAAACGGCGCCCAGGACGGCGACCTTCATCACGGCGCCGCCGGCGCCGGCCTCCAGTGAACCGAGCATCGCGTCAACCACATCGATGTCGAGACCGTCGGGGGCCAGGCCGACGAACGCCGACGAGGCGATCCGCAGCAGGGAGGTTCCGCTGAGGCCCTGAATGGCCCCCGCGATCGCCAGCTCCCAGATGAAGATGTAGATGAAGCCGATCAGCGTGGATCGCTCGGTGAGGTAGCCGAGCGGCATGTAGACGGCCGAATAGGCGGCGGTGCCGATCAGCGTCGCCGCCAGCAACGCGATCAGAAAGCCGAAGTCATGCAGCGCCAGGCTGCCGACGAGCCCGAGCACGGCCGCGCCGATGCCCGTTATCGCGAAGCTGGCGACGATGGCCGAGGCGAGCTTGGCACCGGCGATGCTGAAACGACTGAGCGGGCGCAACATCAGGAACGACAGCGTGTTGCCGCGGCGCTCCGAGCCGAGGACCGAGGCCGACACCACGATCGTGATGATCGGCACGATGACGGCGAGGAACATCGTCATCGACATGGTCGTGAAGCCCTCGGCCCTGTTGATGTCGGTGGCGGTTCGCGCCAGCAGCGTGAAGACGCCCGCCGGGAAGATGGCGAGTATTCCGAATCCGATCAGGCGCTTCATACCGAGGACGTTCTTTGCGGTGACGCGCATGATGGCGAGCGTGGCAGTCATCGGCCCACCACCAGGTAGCGAAACACCGACTCGAGGGACTCGTCGTCCGGGCTGAATCCGGTCACCCGCACCCCGAGCTGATGCGCCAGCGCCGGCACTGCGGTTCCGAGCGCGCTCAAGTCGTTGGTCTCGATCGACAGGCTCGAGCCGGCGATCGTCACGCCGTCGACCGACTCTTCTCCCATCAGTTCTCGCGCCAGGGCCCGGGCCGGCTCGGCCGCCACCGTCACTCGATAGGGAATATCGGACATCGCACGCCGGATCGCATGGATGTCGCCCGCGGCAGCGAGCCTGCCGTCGACCATGGCGATCACCCGGCTGGCCATCCGCTCCACCTCTTGGAGGACATGCGAGGAGACGATCACGGTGTGGCCCGAGTCGGCGAGCCGGCGGAAGGCCGTGATGAGGTGGGCCCGCTGCACGGGGTCGGTTCCGTTGAGCGGCTCGTCGAGGAGCAGCACCGTCGGCTCGTGCACCAGCGCCGCCGCGACCTTGGCGCGCTGTCGCATACCCTTGCTGTAGCCGCCGAGAGAACGGTCGGCGTCCTCCTCGAGGGCGACCTCGTGGAGGGCTCGCGAAGCCGCCAGGCGCGGTTTCGTGAATCCGGCCAGCGTGGCGGCGTACTCCACGTACTCGCGGCCGGTCATCGACGGGTAGATCGAGCTCTCTTCGGGAACCAGCCCGACGTCGCGGTAGACCTCATGGTCCTGGCGAGGGTTGCGGCCAAGCACGGTCACGCTGCCTTCTGAAGGCACCAGCATGCCCGACAGCATGCGCAGCAGCGTGGTCTTGCCGGCACCATTGGGTCCGAGCAGTCCGGTGATCCCGGGCCCGAATGAAACGCTCACCGATGAGACGGCCACCTTCTGGCCGAAGAACTTCGACACAGAGTCGGCTGCGATCGTTGGATTCGTCGCGTACGCCGGGTTCGTCATCGGCGGAGGAGCATTGGCGAGGTCGGCAACGCGGTCCCCTGTTCGGGGTGGGATGCCAGCTAGGGATGTGGCGCGGACCGGCGGCGAGTCCGTGATGTAGTCCATCAGGTCTTGTCGCAGCTTTTCACGGATGCGTCTCCCTTGGCCCCAGTCCAACAGCTGGAAGCCAACGGTTTCGGTCGCAATCGAGACCTCCGTTTGAATTCCGAGGTCGCCAACAGTGACGACGACACGCTGTCCGGAGGAGAGAAGAGACCCCGAAACCTGGCCTTTGATCAACCGGCCGTTGTAGTCAGCCTCGACTCGTCCATCGAGCTGTCGAACCGCCTGCTCGGCGGCTTCCCAAACGTCACGGAAGGGCGTGGAAACAGAGAATCTCAGCGATCCTTGCGCCATTACTCCTCCGCTTCATTCGGTTCGGCGGCAACGCACCTCGAGCGTCTCGACTGGCTGACATAGCTGATGACGGGTGGTGGCGGGGGAGCGGTCACAGCAGGCTCCGGTATTTGCGGACACCGACGATCCAGGTGATGGCAGCGAGGCCGAGAATGATGGCGACGCTCCATATCGGGTCGAGGTCGGCGCCGGACAGGCCTTCGCGGACGGTGGTTCGGCCGAAGATCCAGTCCATGACGATGTCCGGATTGATGGAGAGGGCACCCAACGCGGCGTACCGCCAAATCCCCGATGTTGCTTCTGTGATCGCGACGGCGAATCCGGATGAGAGCCACATGAACGCCAGGTAGACGCCCCAGGCCGGTCCGAGACGTTTGGCGAACATCGCCACCAGGAACGCGGGCGCGCCGTAGGCCAGCAGGTAGAAGAAGGCGGCCAGCAGGACCTTCGGCAGGTCGGAAGCATTGCTCACCAGACCGGAGAACCAACCGTCATCATCCAGCGAGGCCAGACCGACGTAGAGAATCAGCTGAGGCGCGATGAGGAAGCCGCCGGCCGCAATCGCCAACGCGGCGGCGCGGGCTCCCAGGTAGTCGTTGACTCGCATGGGCCGCGACGCGTATACCGACAGCACACCTTCAACCCGGTCCGGTATCAGCAGCTCGGGGCCCGCCAATGCCGTGAAGATGAGGAACGTCGATGATGTGATGGTGAAGATGTTGCCGTGGCTGGCGAACGGGTTGTCCACCCCGGTGAAGACGTCCTCGACGAAGAACGAGACGCCGACTACGGCAATCACGGGAATGATCGCGATGCCGAACAACACCCACGGCATGACCTTCTTCCGCGCTTTGCGGCGAATCCCCAGGATCCGGCGCAGGCCATCACGAATGGTGGCGAAGATGGCGCCGCGCCGACCCAGCCGGGGACCGTCGTGGGGCTGGTAGCCGAGGTCGAATACGACTCCCTGATCGGAGGTCATTCGGCACCTCCTTCAGCGAGGAAGATATCCTCGAGCGAGGTTTCCGACTGCGAGAGCCTCTTCATGCCGGCCCCGGCCTCGGCGAGCGCGTCGCGGATCAGGTCGAAGGCATCGTCTGTCGACCGCACGCGGAGCACTGCGCCCCGCACCTCCACCTCGGCGCCGCGTTTCTGCAACGCCGCGATGACATCATGGCCATCGCCGAGCAGTTCGACGTCAACGGTGTCGCTCCCCGTGATGCCGGTCAGGGGCCCGGTGCGCAGGACCCGGCCACCGTCGAGCATCACGACCCAGTCGCAGGTCGACTCGATATCGGTGAGCACATGGGAGGAAACCAGGACGTTGATGCCGAATTCGCCGAGCCGACCGATCAGCGACAGCATTTCGGCCCGTCCCTCGGGGTCCAGTCCGGCGGTCGGCTCGTCGAGGAAGACGAGGTCGGGGTCGTGCACGATTGCCTGAGCCAGCATGGCGCGTTGTTTCATGCCGGTAGAGAATTCGCCCAGGTAGCGGAATCGCTCCTCGTGGAGCCCGACGAGAGTCAAGACGTCGGAAGCTCGTTGTCTGGCGGCCTTGGTGGGGATGCCGGCCAGCTCGGCGGCATAGACGGTGAAGTCGGCCGCAGTCTGTGCCAACGGAAGGCACGTTTCCTCCGGCATGTAGCCCACCCGGGCACGAACGGCGATTGGGTCGTCGGCCACGCCGATACCAAGAACCTGCGCCGTCCCTTCGGTTGGGTCGAGTATGCCGAGCAGGACTTTGATGAGGGTGCTCTTGCCGGCGCCGTTGGCACCGACGAGTCCGATCCGGCCCGCCGGGACCGTGAAGTCGAGATGATGCAGCGCCACGATGTCGCCGTACGCGTGGCCGAGTTGGCTCGTGGAGATCAGGGCCCCAGCCGGCGATGATGTCACTTGGCGGGGTCCTGTTTGCCGACGACACCGAGGAAGGTTCTGCGAAGACGGTCGCGGACACGGCCCGCCCACGCGAACTCACTGGCAAGAATCGCCAGTCCCGTGAAGACGATGAGCCAACCGGGACCGAACAGCGGGATGAGCGGAATTCCGATGAGGATCACAGTGACGCCGATTATCGCAATTCCGGACTTGCGGAAGAAGCCCGACCGGGACTCCGGCGGCGTGAGATGCTGTTTGGTCGGGTTGTCCGCTGCCATCTCTAGACATCCTATGTTGTCGGCGGGGTGGATGGGGTGCTCCCTTTCTAACGTACTCGGGTCCATACTTGTCGCGCCGAATCGATCGGCGGACCCCGACCGCACGTAGACTGTCGCCAATGTCAGCCCCGAGCCGGTTCGCCGCGTCACGTTCCCTCGTGTCCGCGGTCGCACTCATCGCCGTCCTCGCGACCTCGTGCACGCCCGACCCGATCGATGTGGAGGTGGAGGTGGAGGTCGAGCGAGCCGTAACGTGCGAAGACCTCGTTCCCACGGGTGTGGCTTTGGCCGTTCAGCTCCTCGCCGCGATCGAGACCGTCCCGATCGACGTGCTGACCGGTGATGCCCCGGCCGAGGGTGCCTTTGCGGACCTCCTCGCCAACGGCCGGCTGTTCGATGAGCGCGCCGAGAGCCTCGACTGCGACAAAGCTGCGCTCAACGCCGAGATCATGGCCGAGATCGAAGACGACGTTGATCCCACCTCCCTGGCCGGCACGATCCTGCTCGAGATTATGCAGGGCGGCGCGGGGCCCTGATTGCGTCTGATGCGTCTGTTGTGCCTACGGCGCGGAATAGCGCCCCTGAGAGCACAACAGACGGGATAAGATCCCGTCGTGGAAGAACACACCGAACGTCGCAAGAAGGACCGCCGCTCCGGCTCGGATCGCCGTGATGCCGACCGACGCAAAGGCGACCGTCGCAAGTCTGATCAGCCGGTCGCAGACGATCGGCGCCGCGGGAGCGATCGCCGCGGGGGCGAACGCCGCAGCGGCACCGAGCGTCGGAGCGGCACCGACCGCCGTTCCGGCTAGCCGAGTCTCTGAATCAGCACCTGGGCGCGGGCCGTTCGCCCGGGCCGAGTGCGGCCTCCCGTCGCGACTCCATGACTCCGGTCAGCCGTGACAATCCGAGTTCGTGAATCCCAGAGCGATGGCACGGTCCGAGCCCTCGTGGACCTCTGAGCCCACAGTCACGTCGATCACAGTTAGTCCGCTGCAGGGAACACCGGACCGGAGAATCGCGACAAAGTCATCCGGCCACGGATACTCCCACAAGAGAATTGGACCGACCTCGGTCTCCACGTCTATGTGGAGACCGGAGGTCGATTCCGGCACCCGAATCGGAATGCGGACGTCATCGACCTCCTCGAAAGCGCTGCCGTTGAGACCGATGCGATCGAGTCCGCTGTTGAAGAAGAGCCTCACATCGTTGGTCTGCAGCGAGTCGGCGAAGGTAACAAGCAACTCCGCTCCGTACTCGAGACTGGATTCACGCCACGGGGCCCGGCCTTCGCAAAGCCGGTAGATGGGATCAGATGGCGCGTCGAGCGGAGGATGTCCGTATCTGAGACCGCCTTCGGTGAAGAGGTGCGCGTGCGGCGTCTCGCCCGGACGGGCGGCCTCGAGGATGAAGCCCGGCCCAATTGGCTCGAGCAGCCGGGCAGCTGTCACCCCCGACGACCCACCAGAATCGTCGATGGTCCCGATGCAGACATATCCGATGTTCGGATCGGTCACCTGTCCGTAGAGCACCTCCGGGAGTTCGACATCGCAGTCGGAGCGCCGGATCTCATCGGGGTTGGTCAGCCAACCGCAAGTCGATGTGATAGAGACGACCAGCGGACCCTGAAAACACTGCCGCTCTATCGTGGCCTGCAGGCCCGGTTGGGCGACTTCGAGGGCGACGCAGCCGGCTCCTTCGTCGTGAAGCTTGAAGCTGGTTCCGGCGACCTCGATCGCCGCCACGACCGGACCGGTCGCCGGTTCCGCAGGGTCGGGTCGCTGTGGAGGGGATGTCGTGTCGATGTGACCGGTCTCCCCGCAAGCGGCGATCGCCAGAGCGGCGATGACGAGGCACGGAATCAGACGTTTCATGTGCTGGACACCACGGACGGAACGTGCGAGGCGATCCATTGGGCTGATCTCATTCGAGCTGCGCTCCGGCCGCGGCGTCGAGGAACCACGTGACCTTGCGGGCCGAGGCCACCACCTGCTGGGCCGGGTGCGGAACGCCGTCGACGATGATCTCGCGTACCACGTCGGCCTTGGCCTCCCCGGTCACGATGAACACCAGCTCGGATGCCGACCACAACAGCGGGAGCGTCGCCGTGAGGCGCCAGGCATCCTTCGCCTCGATCCAGTTGGCGACGTAGCGATTGGTGAAGTCGTCGAGAGCCGCCGTGCCGGGGAAGAGTGACGCGGTGTGGCCGTCGTCTCCGAGGCCGAGCAGGACGATATCGGGGGCGGGTCCGAAGCCTCGATCGATGAACGCGGAACGAAGCACGGCCTCGTAGGCGGCTGCCGCTGCGGCGGGGTCACCGATGCCGTGGTTGGGAGCGAGCAGCCGGCCGTTCACCGCATCGACGAGTTCCCCGCGCACCATTCCCACGTTGGACTCCGGGTGGTGGTGCGCCACCCAGCGTTCGTCCCCGAGCCACATAGTCACGTCTTCCCACCTGACGGCCCGGGTCTTCAGCTCGGCGTATGTGGCCCGGGGAGTCCCTCCACCGGCCAGTCCCAGCGTGGCCCGGCCATCGAAGTTCGCGAGAGCCCCTGCAATGTGATCCGCCGCCGCGGCGGCGACGGCTTCGGCGGTTTGGGAAACATGGACGGCACTTCGGGACGCTTCGTCGACGGGCCGTTCGACCTGATAGTGCATCGTCATGTCTCCTGCGGCGATTGCCGCGATCGGTTTGAACGACAGCAGCTCGGTGGCCTCGGCGACCGGCGCCCAGCGCACGGCATCGATCTTCGGATCGCTTCCTGTGTGATTGAGTTCGCCACCTGTGAGCCGGCAGGTAACGGTAACGAAGATCTCGTGGCGGGTGGCCAGCCGCTCCGACATCGCCACGATCGCCAGCGGTTCCACGTCGAGGCCGACCTCCTCCCGCACCTCACGCACCGCGGCTTCGAAGAAGGTCTCGCGAGCCTCCACCCGGCCGCCCGGGAGGGCCCAGCGGCCCCGGTTGCGGACCAGCGCCACCTGCGCACCTGCCTCGTCGAGCACAATGGCATCGGCGATCAGCACGTAGCCGAGTGGCGGGCGGGCGTCGGGCAGCACTTCCATGGGCCGCCACAATAGGCAAGGCCCGGACTACTCGATGATGAGGTGATACGAATGACACGCAGGCTGCGAATCAAGTGGGCGCCGGGCGAGGCCGTCGACGCGCGGCTCGCGATGCCGGCACACCCCAACGGGGTTGGTGTGCTGCTCGCGCACGGAGCCGGTGCCGGCCAGCACCACCCGTTCATGGAACATCTGAGGCGCGGCCTGGGCGACGCCGGCTATCCGACGATGACCTTCGACTACTCGTACATGAGCGCCGGCCGCCGGGCTCCCGACAGAATGCCCAAGCTGCTCGCGGTCCATCGCGCCGCGGCCGATCGTTTGGCCACCTATGTCGGCAGGGTGGTCGTTGCCGGCAAGTCGATGGGCGGCCGGGTCGGGTCCCATCTCGTCGGCGATGATGGGTGGCCGGCGGCCGGACTCGTCTACTACGGGTACCCCCTGGTGCCGCTCGGTAAGACGGAGGCCCGTCCGGTCGATCATCTGCGGCGAATCACGGTCCCGCAGCTGTTCTTCGCCGGATCGCGGGATCGGCTGAGTAGTGACCTCGCTGCAGACTGCCGCGCTCCACGAGATCGACGATGGTGATCACAGCTTCAAAGTGCCCAAACGGACCGGGCGGACTCACGAAGAAGTCCTCGACGAACTCGTGGAGACAACCGTTGCCTGGCTCGCTCAGCAGGTTCCAATCAACCCGGAGGGATGAACCGGGCCCTGGTGACTCTGCCGCGACGGGTCGTCAGTTCCCAGACCGAACCCTTCGGCCATTCGAGCCTGCTGGAGACGTCGACCTTCGGGTCGTCGGCGAGATGTTCAATGAACGGCCCGATCGTCTCCCGATGCGAGCACATAACCGTCCGGGTGCCCCTGGATTTCTTGATGAGCCGCATTACGTCGGCCGGTGAGGCATCTCGACGCAGCCGCTTCGACGGCTTCACCTTCAACCCGAGCCGCTGGGCCAGCGGACCGACCGTCTGCTCGCAGCGCAACGACGGGCTCGAAATGATGCCGTTGATCGGCGTGCGCACCAGGCGGGTCACGAGGGCCTCCACCTGCTCATGGCCCTTCTTCGAGATCGGGCGCACATCATCGGGCTTTTTCCGCTTCTTCTTGTTGCCGGCGTCGGCGTGGCGTACAAGGTAGATCGTGCCCGGCATCCGCTGTTTCGCCATCAGCGCGCCGGCTCGGATCAGGGCGACGTCCCGGCCGTAGGACGCCTTTCTGGCCGCCTTCTTCGGGCTCAGCCAGCGAATCTTGTCGACCTCACTGTTCGGCTTGAACGACTCCTCCGTTGCCCGCAGGAGCCAGTACCGCACGGCTTTGTTGTTGCCGGCCGGGGTCACATAGCCCACGGTCCCAAGTGCCTCTTCGACCACTCCGGCGACTCCTGTCTCTTCGAGCACCTCCCGTTCTGCGCAGGCTTTGAAGGACTCGCGGCGGTCGAGTTTCCCCTTGGGAAGTGACCAGTCGCCGTAGCGCTGGCGGTGGACGAGCAGGACTTCGGGCTTGTCGCCTCGCAACCGGTAGACGACGGCACCGGCCGCCCAGATGGTCGGCTTGTAGTCGTCGGCGCGACGAGCGTGGCCCCCGGCCATCAGGCCGGCGCTTTTTCGCGGCGTTCCAGGGCGAGTCTTGCCATGGTCTCGTGGGAGTCTACGCCGACGGTCGTGGGCACCTTCTGCCACTCTCCGGATCCTTGGAGTTCCCAGGCCAGTATGTCATCGTCGCGGAGGACATCGAGGATCTCTTCAATCCGCTCCTGCAACCCGGGGTTGGTGACCGGAACCAGCGTCTCGACGCGTCCCCCGAGGTTGCGCTGCATCATGTCCGCGGAACCCATGTAGTAGAGCGCACCGCGGCCCGGCCGCCCGAAGCGGTAGAGGCGGGAGTGCTCGAGGAAGCGTCCCACGACCGAGCGCACCGTGATGTTGTCGGAGAGGCCGGGGACCTGAGCGCGGAGCGAATTGATACCGCGGATGACGAGTTCGATCTCACACCCGGCGGCGGAGGCGTCGTACAGCTCATCGATGATGGCAGGGTCGGTGAGGTGGTTGATCTTGAAGACGATCTTGCCCTCGCTGCCATGGCGGGCTTCGTCACGAATGCGCTCCACGATGCGGTCGCGCAGCATCGTAGGAGCGACGAGCAGCTTCTCGTAAGCGTCACTGGACCCGTACCCAGTGAGAGTGTTGAACAACTCAGAGAGGTCGGCACCGATGGCGGCGTCGGCGGTGAAGAGGCCGAGGTCCTCGTAGAGCACTGCTGTCTTCGGGTTGTAGTTCCCGGTTCCGAGATGGGCGTAGCGGCGCACCCCGTCCACTTCGCGACGCACCACCAGGAGGATCTTGGCGTGGGTCTTCAGACCGGAAACGCCGTAGACGACGTGAGCCCCGGCATCCTCGAGGAGCCGGGCCCAGCCGATGTTGGCGGCTTCGTCGAATCGAGCTTTGAGCTCGACGAGCACCACTACCTGTTTACCCGACCGCGCAGCCTCGCGCAGCATCTCGACGACGGCCTTTTCGCCGCCCATGGCCGGGTCGTCGTCCGCCGCCGTCCGGTAGAGCGTCTGCTTGATCGCCATGACCTTGGGATCGCGAACGGCCTGCGACAGAAACGCCGCCGTGGAGGTGGCGAAGGATTCGTAGGGGTGTTGCACGAGAATGTCGCGCTCGCGCAGCGCCTCGAAGAAGTCGACTCGAGCCCCGGCAGGAGGCGTCAGGACTGCCTGGGTGGTCGGCACCCACGGCTCATCTTTCAGGTCGGGGCGGTTCAAGCGATAGATGCTGAAGACCGAGCTGAGGTCCAGCGGGGCGCGGTGCACAGTGATGTCTTCCTGGCGGAGGCGCAGCTCGCGGATGAGGAGGTCGGCGACCTCGTTCGTCATGTCGCTCTGGATCTCCAAGCGTACCGCCGTCTCTGAGCGCTGCCGGTAGTGCAGCACACTCTCCATGGCCTGGAGCAGGTCATCGGCCTCCTCTTCTTCCACGGCGAAATCGGCATTGCGTGTCACCCGGAAGGCGTATTGCGCCTCGACGCTACGCCCGGCGAACAGTCGCGGCAGGTGGGCGGCTACCACCTGTTCGAGCGGTACGAACCGCTCACCGTCGACGAGCGGCACAAAGCGCGGCAGTACCGGCGGGATCTTCACGCGGGCGAATCTCCGGGAGTTGTCGCTCGGATCGCGCACCAGCACGGCAAGGTTGAGCGAGAGGTTCGAAATGTACGGGAACGGGTGTGATGGATCGACCGCGAGCGGGGTGAGCACCGGGAACATCTGCTCCTCGAACTGCTCGGTCAGCTCGCCCTTTTCCGCCGAGCTGAGATCGTGCCAGTCCACGAATGAGATGCTCTCCTTCTCGAGCGCCGGCAAGAGTTCGTCGAGGAAGATGTCATCCATGCGCTCCACGAGGTGGCCGATACGCGGGCGGATGAGTTCGAGCTGCTCGGAAGCCGTCAACCCATCCACGGACCGGATGTCGGCCCGGCTGTGTTCCTGGTTGATGAGCCCCGATACCCGTACCTGGAGGAACTCGTCGAGGTTGTTGCTCACAATGGCGACGAACTTGATGCGTTCGAGCAACGGCGTCGCCGGGTCGGCGGCGAGGGCGAGTACTCGCTCCTGGAAGTCGAGAAGGGCGAGTTCTCGGTTGATATATCGTTCTTGCACTTGAACCTGACCGGGGAAGTAGGGGCTTGGATGCTACTAAGGAATCGGTACGCGAACAGCCGGGTTTGAGGTTTCGATCAGATGGGGGACCGGGGCGTCGCCGGTTCACAATGTCAGGGCGTTAGGAGCCTGCCGCCGTAGACTTCCCGTGATGACACGGCCAGAATCCATAAGAGTGTCCGGCGGCAACCGGCTGTACGGTGAGGTCGCAGTCCTGGGCGCCAAGAACGCGGTGCTCAAACACATGGTGGCGGCGATGCTTGCTCCGGGCGATCACGTCCTGGAGAACGTCCCGACGATCGCCGACGTGGCCACGATGGGCGAGGTGCTGGCATACGCCGGGGCAACCTGCCGCCGGGATGGCACCAGCCTGCACATTCACGTGCCTGAACACCCGCGGCCGGAGGCGCCGCTCGAGCTGGTGCGCAAGATGCGGGCCTCGATTCTGATCCTGGGAGCGCTGCTGTCGCGTTGTGGCGAGGCCCGCGTCGCTCTGCCCGGTGGTGATGACTTCGGCTCGCGGCCGATCGACATGCACCTCGACGGGCTGCGCGACATGGGCGCCACCTTCGAGCTGAAGCACGGCGTTCTCGAAGCGCAGGCTCCCGACGGGTTGCACGGCACCGAGATCTACCTCGAGTTTCCCAGTGTCGGTGCCACCGAGAACCTGCTGCTGGCGGCTGCAATGGCGAGCGGCACGAGCGTGATCTCAAATGCGGCTCGCGAGCCCGAGCTGACCGATCTGGCGGTCTATCTGAACAAGATGGGCGCCAAGATCGAGGGCGCCGGCACGTCGACCATCACCGTCCGCGGGGTCGGCTCTCTAGCGGCCGCCACCCACAGGGTCGTGCCCGACCGCCTCGAGGCCGGCACCTATGCGCTTGCCGGAGCCATATCGGCTGGAGAGGTCCGGGTTCTCGATTGTGTGCCCGATCACCTCCGGATGGAGTTGCGCAAGATGGAGGTGGCCGGTTGTGAGGTGACGCATGGAGAGGATTGGATCCACGTCGTGGGCCCCGAGCGCCCGGAGCCCGTTGACTTCGCCACCTTGCCGTACCCGGGATTCCACACCGACATGCACCCCCAGATGGTTGCCTTCCTGGCGCTGGCAGACGGGACCTCGATCATCACTGAGAACGTCTACGCCGCACGATTCCGGTACGTCGGAGAACTCAATCGGATGGGCGCCGACATCCAAACCGACGGCCAGCACGTGGTGGTGCGCGGAACGGATCGACTCAGCGGTTGTGAGGTCGATGGGTGCGATATCCGAGCTGCCGCGGCTCTCGTCCTGGCCGGGCTCGCTGCCGAGGGTGAGACCTGCGTGGTTCATGCCGACCACATCGACCGCGGCTACGCGGGGTTTGTCGACAAGATGGCGAGCCTCGGGGCGCAGATCACCCGGGAGTGAAGCCGCCGACGCCGGTGCTCTCGCAGCTTCCAGGCGTCGGACACGGAGAGGATACCCATCGGCCACTGGCAGTGGTATGGTGGAAGCAGCCCAAGTGGCGGGTAACGGGACGAAAAAGGTACTGCTACCTCCTCAGGGTGATCCGCGGCGAAGCTCGGGATCAACATCCCGGGCTTCCTCGCGTCATGCCGAAATCGCCATGATGAAGACCGTCATGCTGAGAACCGTTCATGCCGGAAAGCGTCATGTCGGAAAGGTGGGACAATCGCCGGATGCTGATCGCCCTAGCCGTCCTCGTGGCGTTTGCCCAGGCTCTGGTTCCCTCCCATCAGGCGCCGGACCTGCTTCCGGATAACGTCGAATTGGTTCCATTCGACGGCACTGCTTTCGACTTGGGGCGGGGTAGCTATGTGGGCCCGATCGAGGTCGTGGCAACGGACGCCGGCCTCGGGATAGTGGAGACCCGGTCTCTCGACGACTACCTGACGGGGTTGCGCGAGGTCCCGGCGACATGGCCGGCCGAAGCGCTTGCCGCCCAGGCGGTTGCTGGCAGGACGTTTGTCGTCTGGTCGATCGCGCGGGGCCGCACCAGGGCCGGTCGTCTCTACGGATACGACATCTGTGCCACCTCGGCTTGCCAGGTATATCGGGGCTCGGCCGTCGCGGCCGACCCGGCGGCTGCTCCTTGGGTCGAGGCCGTTTACCGCACCAGCGGGGAGATCCTCGTCTTCGACGGCGCGCCTGCCCATACGTTCTACTCATCGAGTGCGGGAAGCCGGACCCGGCCGGTGCAGGACATCTGGGGCGGGTCGCCGACCCCCTACCTCGTGGCGGTCGATTCCCCCGAGGCCGGGGTCACTCCCTATGAGCAGTGGACCGTTGAGTTGTCGGCGGAAGTGTTCACCCGGATCCTCGTTGCCGCGGGGTTGAACCCCGGTGCCGGAATCACAGGAATCTCCGTTGATCGCCCGCCGGAGGGGGAGGGGACCTCAGCGGTGGTCGTTGCCACCGAAGACGGCACCATCCGGATCGGCGCCGGTTCGTTCCGTTCTCTCCTCAACAGGTACGGCTCCGCGTTGTACCCGGGCCTGCTCCCGGCGGCGCGACCGGATGGGCGTCGCTGGCCCCAGGCGATCTTGTCCTACACGTTCGACATCGAATGGGAGCCGGGTGGGATAAGGATTCCCGACCGTCTCGCTCGCCTTCTGCCGGCGTTCGACCGACCACCGCCCGGGATAGTCCGAATCATCGGCGAAGGCTGGGGGCACGGTGTCGGGATGAGTCAGTGGGGCGCCAAAGCGATGAGCGACGACGGGGCGACGTATCGCGAGATCCTCGGGCACTACTACAACGGTTTGCAGCCGGAGGTCGCGGACCTCCCCGAGCAGGTGCGAGTCGGCCTCATTCAGGATGCTCTCGAGGTGACTATCGCGGCCGATGGGCCCTTCGAGCTCAAAGGGAACGGGATTTCGCTCGGCCGATTCCCGGCGGGTACCTGGGTCTTCCGCCACACGGCGGGCGGGGTCGGGGTGGTGCCGCCTGCGGATGTGGCCGCGCGGAGTGCTGGGATCCTTGGCCGGAAGTGGCCTCGCTGAGATGGCGATCGCCCCGGTGGCCGGTGACCGGTGATTCCCGCTATAGAATGGCTTCTCTCCGGGAATTGGAAGCGCTACTTGAAGGTTGTTCAACGCACATGTCATTAGGTTCGGATACGCCAGGTTCTTCTTCGATGATCGAGGTCGGGTCGCTCGACTCGACGGCGACGGTCGTGTTCGACGCGCCCGCCGATAGCCCCGTCGACCACGACCTGCTCTCAGAGACGCTCGAGTACATACGTCCGGCCCTGCAAGCCGATGGCGGCGACATGATCCTGCTGGGTACCACCGGCGGCCGGGTCCACCTCCAGATGGTGGGAGCCTGCGGCGGTTGCCCACTATCGAGCATGACGTTGACGGCCGGCATCGAGCGGATTCTGCGCGATCGTGTCCCCGGCGTCGAGGAGATCGTCGCCACCTAACCGGGCCTGCTTCCGGGTCTCCCTCCCAAGGACGTTGTTGACGCTCGCTGGGGACTAGTGCCTAAGCCGCTGGCGCCCGATGCGACGCGAAGAGTGGTGGCCAGCAGTCGGGCCGATCGCGGGGGTGCGGCTCGGTGGTTTGGCGAAAGGTGCGCTGGTTTGGCGATCGGCGAGCTCGAATCCACAAGTCGGGATGGTTGCTACTTATTGTGCCGCGGCCGCGATAGGGGAGATTGTCCAGGTGTGGCTGCGACCCCGGGTTCGCTCTCGACTGAGACTGCGGCTTGTCGCATCGGTTGGTAGGGGCACGGGCGATTCATTGATGGCGCGCGCGAAGAGTCGGACGTCACTGGTTCACCGTCAAGTGGTTCGCCTGTCGGTTGGGGTCGGTTCACCTTTGTTGGGATGATGTGGTTTCGGCGGTCGCTGGGTTGAGGGCGGGTGCTTCTAGTCGGGGGGTGGGGCTCGGGTGACGCCGGGTGCGAGGAAGC